>CAZDFZ010000027.1:0-13502 GCA_964504855.1 uncultured Aliarcobacter sp. | reverse complement strand
TTTTTGGATCCCATCTGTGATTTTTATCTCTAAAAGAGTAGATTCTCTCTTTTGCTCTAGATTTTTCTTCATCACGTCTTGCCCCACCAAATACAGCATCAAACTGTTGGATGTTTAACATATTTTTTAAACCCTCAGTTTTCATAATATCTGTGTGAAGTGCAGAACCGTGAACAAATGGAGAGATATTCATCTCTTGCCCTTTTGGGTTAGTATAAACGATTAATTCCATACCAACTTCTTTAGCTCTTTTATCCCTAAACTCAATCATCTCTTTAAATTTCCATGTTGTATCAACATGAACTAAAGGAAGCGGAGGAGGTGCTGGATAAAATGCTTTTTGTAAAAGATGTAACATAACAGAAGAGTCTTTTCCAACACTATATAACATTGCTGGATTTGAGAACTCTGCTACTACTTCTTTCATAATGTGCATTGATTCAGCTTCAAGCTGTTTTAGATGCGTTAATCTTTCAGCGCTTATTTGCATTTTTTTCCTTTCTTTATATTATTTTTTGTGTAATCCACACTCTTTGTGTTCTGGGTTTTCCCACCACCATCTTCCAGCTCTTATATCTTCACCCTCTTTTACGGCTCTTGTACAAGGTGCACACCCAATACTTGGAAAACCAATATCATGAAGTTTATTGTAAGGAACTTTATTTGTTTTTATATAATCCCAAACATCAGATTCACTCCAATTAATTAAAGGATTTACTTTTATTACTTTGAAATTTTCATCCCATTCAACTAAAGGCATATCAACTCTTGTTACACTTTGAGCAGCTCTTAAACCTGTAACCCAAACTTCAACATCTTTTAATGCTCTTTTTAAAGGTTCAATTTTTCTAATATTACAGCAGTTTTTTCTATTATCAATACTTTCGTAATGACCGTTTACACCTTGCGTTTGATATAACTCTTGTACTTTTTCATTTTGAGGAAAGAATACATCAATTTTTACACCATATTTTAAATTTGTTGCATCCATAACATCATAAGTTTCAGGATGCAATCTTCCCGTATCCAATGTAAATATTGTTGCATTTTTGTCTTGTTTTAAAATAATATCTGTTAATACTTGATCTTCAGCTGCTAAGCTTGAACTTAGTGCTACATTTTTAAATTTTGTTAAAAAATATTCAATTACTTCTTGTGTTGTTTTGTTTTCTAAATCTTTATTTATATCTTCAATTAATTTCATTATATAGTATTCCTAAAATTTATTATGATAAAGAGTTCTTACTCTTCATCATAATTATATAAACCTGAACTTAGGTATCTTTCCCCTGTGTCACATAAAATTGTAACAATAGTTTTACCTTTGTTTTCTGGTCTAGCTGCAACTAGTGCTGCTGCATGAGCATTTGCCCCAGCAGAAATACCTACAAGTAATCCTTCTGTTTGAGCTAGTTTTCTTGAGCTTTCAATTGCGTCATCATTTGATACTTGTAAAACTTCGTCATAAACTTTTGTATTTAAAACATCTGGTACAAATCCTGCTCCAATTCCTTGAATTTTATGAGGTCCAGGTTTCCCACCACTTAATACAGGAGATGCTTCAGGCTCAACAGCAATAATTTGGATATTTGGATTGTGAGCTTTTAAAACTTCACCAGTTCCTGTTATTGTTCCACCTGTACCAATAGCAGCAACTAAAATATCAATTTTTCCATCAGTATCAGCTAAAATTTCTTTAGCAGTTGTAAGTCTATGAATTTCAGGATTTGCTTCATTTGCAAATTGTTGAGGAACAAATGAATTTGGAGTTAATTCTTGTAATTCAACAGCCTTTTCAACAGCTCCTTTCATCCCTTTTTCAGGTGGAGTTAATACTAAATCAGCACCTAAAGCTTTTAATAATCTTCTTCTTTCAATACTCATTGATGAAGGCATAGTAAGAATAAGTTTGATTCCTAAAGCTGCACAAACAGAAGCTAATGCGATACCTGTATTCCCACTTGTAGGCTCAATTACTGTAGTTTCTTTTGTAATAAGCCCAGCTTTTAAAGCAGAATTTATCATATTTGTTCCAATTCTATCTTTTACTGAATGTGAAGGATTCATAAATTCACATTTTCCTAAAACTGTTGCACCACTTGCATTACTTGCACCTTGTAATTTTACTAAAGGTGTGTTACCGATTAATTCTGTTATGTTATTTGCGTATTTCATCTATTTTTCCTTTATTATAAGTTATATACTGTAATGTAAAAATTCATTATACTTTTCTTGATACTCGTCTAGTTTATCTAAAGTTACATCAAAAATCTTTTTCATACTATTTTTTGATTCATCAAAAAAGATATTCAAGATAGGATTTTCAGCTTTTGCGTCAATAATCTTAATATCATCTTCCAAAGCTACTAAAATATCAACTATTTTAATCTCATTTGGAGTCTTTGCAAGTATATATCCACCTCTTGCACCTCTTATACTCTTTACAAGTTCAGCCCGTCTTAGTTTACTTAAAAGTTGCTCTAAGTAGTTTTGAGGGATGTTTGCATTTGATGAAATATCCTTTATTTGCATTGGAGTATCATCTTGATGTTTACTCAACTCATACATGGCAGTTAAGCCATATACACCTTTTGTTGATATTAAAGGCATTTTAATTTAAAGCTTGAGTTAAATCTTCAATTAAATCAGCAGGATTTTCCAATCCTATTGAAAGCCTAACAGTTACTGGATTAACACCAGCTTTTACAAGCTCTTCTGAACTCATTTGAGAGTGAGTTGTAGATGCTGGATGTGTAATAAGTGATTTACTATCTCCAATATTTACAACAACACTAAATAGTTTTACGCTATCAATAACTCTTTTCGCCTCTTCAAAAGATTCAACATCAAAAGAGATAAGTCCAGATGCTTTTCCATCTTTGAAATATTTTTGTGCTTTTGCATAATATTTATTTGACTCTAATCCGGGGTAATTTACTGCTTTTACTTTTGGATGAGACTCTAAAAATTGAGCTACAACTAAAGCATTTTCAGAGTGCTTATCAACTCTTAATCCTAAAGTTTCTAATGTTTGAATTAATAACCAAGAGTTATGTGGAGATTGAGTAGCTCCTATATCTCTTAAAAGTGCAAGTCTGATTCTTAAACAAAAGTTTGGAAGAGGAACTTGTGTATAAACTAATCCATGGTATGACTCATCAGGAGTTGTAAAGTGTGAATATCTATTTGCATTTTCTGTAAAGAATTGTGCTAATCCATCTCTTTCAACTATGATTCCACCAATAGTTGTCCCTTGACCATTTGTATATTTTGAAGTTGAGTGAACTACAACATCTACTCCCCATTTGATTGGGTTAAATAGTGCAGCACTTGCAACTGTATTATCACAAATTGTTAAAACACCGTGTCTTTTAGCTATTTCAACTACTTTTTCCGCTTCAGTAATAGCAATTTGTGGGTTTGATAATGATTCAAAGAAAATAGCTTTTGTTTTATCATCAATTAATTCTTCTAAATTTGAAGCATCGTCACTTTTAAATACTTTCGCACTTATTCCAAATCTTTTAATAGTGTGAGTTAAAAGTGTAACTGCTCCACCATATAATTTATCAGAAATGATGATATTATCACCAGCTTCAGCAACATTTGCAATAGCATAAAAAATAGCTGCTTGTCCTGAAGATACACAAATAGCTGCAGCTCCGCCTTCAAGTGCTGCAAATCTTTGTTCTAAAACATCTGTTGTTGGGTTTGTTAATCTTGTATATATTGGTCCAAGTTCTTTTAGTGCAAATAAATTTGCAGCATGCTCAGAATCTCTAAAAGCATAAGCTGTTGTTTGAGCAATAGGAACGCTCATTGAACCATAACCTTCTTTTTTGTTATAACCAGCGTGAATTGCAATTGTTTCGTTTTGCATTTTAATCCTTTTCATTTTTCGTTATTTTCTATATATGATGAAATTATAGAACATTTTTTTTATAATGTCAAGTATTTTAATCAAAATTAATATAATACCCTTTAAATAAGGTTGCTTTTAATAAGTTGATTAAATCAATCAACATTATATCAAATGATTAAGTAAAAACAAGTTAAAATACCAGTAAATCAATATTCTTGGCGGTTATAAGATGGAAAAATATAATATCTTTGAAGAAATTATTATAGATAAAAATGAAGAGAAATTCTTTGAAATCTTTAAAAATGAAACAATAAAAGTAGAAAAAATTGTTTCAAATGGGCAAAAATCACCTGATAATTTTTGGTATGAACAAGAGCAAAGAGAATTTATTTTACTTATTGAAGGTTTTGCGATACTTGAATTTGAGAATAAAGAAGTGGAACTAAAAAAAGGTGATTGTTTAAATATTGAAGCTATGGAAAAACATAGGGTTAAATTCACAAGTTTAGATGAGTCGACTATTTGGCTTGCAGTGTTTTATTAGTTGAGTAAATTTACTCAACAATAAATAGTTTTATGTAGTACTTTCTTTTCTGATTTTTCTTTTAAAACTTCCATAATTTCCTTTGCTATATGATAAGCCAAAGTTGGAGGAACAGCATTCCCAACCATCTTATATCCTGCACTTAAATTTTTGTAACAAAACTTATGATTATCAGGAAATGATTGAATTCTAGCACACTCTCTGATACTTAATCTTCTATATAAATGTTCATATCCACCTATGAAAGCTTGTTTGTCTTTTCCAACTTTTTCCATTTTTGGGGCTTGTGGATGAAGTGGTGCGTGTCTTCCTCCTGCTTGGATTGTAAATGACTGCTCATCCCAGCTTCGCACACGATTTCTTGACATATACATAGAGGAAAATCCACCTAACATATATTCATGATTTAAAACTTCACATTCGTTTTTTGTGTAGTTTTTTTCATCGGGAGTTGTAACACTATCTTGTAAATCCCAAATAATATCCTTGAGTGTTTTTTTATGATGAAGTTTTTTTGGAAATTTAAAAGTTATATCTAAATCATTTCTAAATCCTACAAAAAAGACTCTTTCCCTATCTTGTGCTATACCATAGTCACTTGCATTTAAAAGTTCAAAATAAAGTTTATAACCACTTTGTATAAAATGATTTTTGATATTTTCTAGTGCATCACTGTGACGACCTGCCAACATACCTGATACATTTTCAGCTAAGAAAAAAAGAGGTCTTTTATCTCTTAAAATTCTGATAAATTCAAAAAACAGTTGTCCTCTTTTATCATTTATACCTCTTGAACTTCCAGCTTCACTCCAACTTTGACAAGGAGGTCCTCCAATAAGCCCAATAGCATCAGGAATTTCACTTGATGGGATATTTACAATACTTCTTTTATCAAGTTTTGTATCTGAAAAATTTGTTTCAAATGTCTCCCATATTTCTTTGTCATATTCATTTGCCCAAATAGTATTAAACCCTGCTTGATGGAAACCTAAGTCTAAACCACCAGCACCACTAAAAAGAGATATTATGTTCATAAAAATCCAAAATATAAAATCTTATAGAGATTATAATTAAAAAAAATGTAAAACCTCTATAAAGAGTCTATTAGTTATAATCAAAAAAAAGGTTTAAGGAAAAAGTTGAAAATAGCAATAATAGGTGGTGGAGCAGCTGGAATAATGGCTGCAATTACTGCTAAAAGATTAAATAAAAATATACAAATTGACCTATTTGATGCAAATAAAAGCATAGGTAAAAAAATCCTAGCTAGTGGAAATGGAAGATGTAATATCTCAAATACAAATATCACATCAAAAAATTATATTGGTGAAAATCCTGATTTTATGACTTTTGCACTAAAAGAGTTTGATTTCAAAGCCTTTGAGAAGTTTTGCAAAAGTGTGGGATTGTTACTTGATGTAAAAGAGAGTGGAAAAGTATATCCGCTTTCGAATGAAGCAAAATCTGTAACAAATCTTTTGCAGTTGTGTTTAGAGGATTTGGATGTAAATATTTTTAATGAACATTTCATAAAAGATATAGAAAGGCTAGATGATAAATTTGTAATCAAAACTGATGAGCTTGAGTTCAAAGAATATGATAAAGTTTTAATCTCAAATGGTTTAGGTGCAGCACCACAATTAAACGCAAATGAGAGTGGTTTAGATTTTGCTTCAAAATTTGGACATAGCTACAACCCAACTTATCCATCACTTGTGGGACTTCAAACAGATGCTATTTATAACTCAAAACTTCAAGGTGTAAAAAAAGAGTGTAATGTGAGTTTATTTGTAAATGGAAATCTTGAGCAGGAGATTTTTGGAGATGTGTTATTTACAAGTTATGGGGTTTCAGGCTTTGCAATACTTGATATTTCACAACTTGCAGCTTTAAATCTAAGCTCTTACCAAGATGTAAAAATAGCTATAAACTTTTTTCCAAAAATAAACAGAAATGATTTAGCTGACCAAATACAATCTTTATTTAAAACAGCACCAAATCAAAAAGCTGTTGATATATTAACAGGAATGGTATCAAATAAAATAGCACCAGTTTTACTTGATATTTGCAAAATCAATCTAAATACAAAAGCTAGCGAAATAAATGCAAAACAGATAAAAGCAATAGCATATCAACTAAACCAATGGAAACTAAAAGTGATAGATACTCAAGGTTTTGGTCATGCAGAAGCAAGTGGCGGAGGAATCAGAACTGCTGAGGTAGATAATAAAACCTATGAGAGTAAACTATGTAAAGGCTTGTATTTTGCAGGAGAAGTTTTGGATATAGTAGGAAATAGGGGAGGTTTTAATCTTCATTTTGCTTGGGCTAGTGGGTATTTGGTTGGGAAAAGTATAATTAGATAGATCTAGAATCTATCTTTTAAAACCACCAATTTTCTAATCTTACTAAACTCAAACACACCTTTATCACTAATAAGTCTATTTTCACTATCTAGTTTTAAAGGTTTGATATTTTTATAACTTTTATTTTCGTAGGAAAAACTAATATAGTTTTTATCAGCGATTGCTTTTTGTAAAAATTTAAGCTCTATATTCATTTGAGTCTTTTAATTTTGATGCGATTTTTAGGTATTCTTCTTTTCCATCTTTTGTTGGATAAACTTCAAATATAACGGCATACATAAATCTTCCTTTTTATAATTACTTTTTAATTTTATGAATATGTTTTATAAATTCAGGATTTACTTCTTTTGAAAATAGTTCAATATCTTTTTCAAATAGAGTTGAATTTATATTTGCTCCATATTTTAAGATATTTAAAAAAGAGTGAATATCATTATTTTCAACTGCATAATATAGTAAAAAATCTATTTCAGTATTTTGTGTTGTATTTATATTTTCTGATATTTTATATATTTTTCTTGCAAGAGCTACTCTTTTTATGATTTTTATTATCAATGCAAATATAAAAATAGATGCAATTATAGGAATATACAAATATGATTTATAAATATATATAAAGAAGTTTATTGTATCTTCATAAAATTGAGTAGATGAAATAATAATGGTTTTACTAAAATTATTTATTGTTTCTATATTATTAAAAGAAAAATAGAATAATGCTATAGAAAAAATTCCAAGTAATAATAAACTAAAATATTTACTAAAAAATGAAGCAGTAATATTTAATTCTGTTTTTTCAACTTTGTAAATTAAAAGCATTCTTGAAATAGTATTTGGATGAGTTGAGAAATTACTATGATAAGTATTTCCACTAAGTTTTATTAGTGATGAAAGGCAAAAATAAATAGGTTTCCAGCTCAATGCTTCTGCACTTTGATAATCTGATCTATATTCATTTAATCTTCCCAAAAATCTTTCAATAAATAAATATGAAGGATGAAGAATATATATATAAACCATATCTAATCCTTTTGTCAATAGATTAAAAATAACAGTAAAGATAAGTGCAAAAATAGCTGTTGCTGGAATATATGAAAGAATTAAAGCTATATATGTAAGTACAAGATTTAAACCTTTAGATATATAATTAGCAATATTTTGACCAGAAAGTAAAATTAGATTTGGTAAAGAATCTAAGTTTAATAAGTGTGATAATTCATGGGCGATCATACCTTTTAAAGCTTGTTTTTGCTCTTGTGGATTACTAAAACTATTTTCAATATGTTCCAACATTCCAGTAGTGACAATTACATACTCTTTTCTAAGTGTTGAAATAGCATAGGCATTAATTTCATCATTTGCTTGAAATAAGAAATGTACATCTTCCATATCAAACTCTTTTAAAACGTCTTCAAAAAGTTCTTTATGTAAATCTGTATCATCCAAAGAATTTATATCCACACAATCTTTTATTATACTTTTTACAGTAAATCCAAAAATTAAATCTAAATACAAATATATGATAGTTAGCATAAACATAAATAATAGTGTATAAATAAATACATTATTAGAAGAAGCAACTGCTTGAGTATCTTCAGCTGCAGTCATAAAAAATATTAGCAAAAGATAAAAAGGGAGTAATATCACCAAAAAATTGATAAAAGTAAATAAGGTTGCAATAATTACAGACAGAGGATTTACAAAATAGTTGGCTAATATTCTCAAAATTTTACCTTTTCATATTTCTTGGTGTTTAATTTATTTATTTAACACTTGTTGAGAACAAATGGCAATGGCTTTAGTAACTAGATCATTACTTAGATTTGCGTAAGATTGAACTGTTGATGCTTGTGTACATAACTCAGTTGCTTTATTTACAGATGTTACAACTGTATTATTTGATTTAACAGTAGTTGCTAATTTCCCACCTAAAGCTTCAGGTGTTAATCCTAAAGAATCTCCAGCAGTTTTTGTAAGTGAAGATGCATCTGTATTTCCATTTAGTGCAGAAGTTCCAACATTT
Source organism: uncultured Aliarcobacter sp. (assembly GCA_964504855.1). Lineage (GTDB taxonomy): Bacteria > Campylobacterota > Campylobacteria > Campylobacterales > Arcobacteraceae > Aliarcobacter. The sequence continues at coordinate 4,707 of CAZDFZ010000027.1, read as the reverse complement.
TTCATAGCTCCACTAACATCAAATGCTAAAAGTGAGCAGATTGATAAAGCAGTTGTTAAAATAATTTTTTTCATTGTGTTCCTTGTATTTTTATAATTTTAGATTGTACAATTATAATTTAAAAAATCTTCTAATTATTTTATGCAAGCTTTATTTCAAAAAAATTTATTATAATAAAGAAAAAAATAGGAATAGATTTAATTATGAATATAGTAGAGAAACCAGCAACACAAGAACAAGAAAAATTAATACAATCAGAATTTAATACAAATGTAGCTTTTTATGTGCATTTAAAAGCATTTGACAACAAAGTAAGGGAAGAGTTAGAAAAAAGATTGCAAGAAGTTTTCTTTTTCTCAAGAGGAGTTGATTGGAAATTTGATAGTTTTGGAATAGAAAAATCAGGTTCAAGAGGAACAGATGTTTTAGGATATTTTATTTTTAGAGCTATTGAAGTTGAGAAATTACAAAAACTATTTATTCAAGAGTTTAAAGATTATGATAATGCAATTAAAATCTCTTGTTCTGTTGCAAAATATGAAAAAGTCGAAGAGAGTTTTTTTGAATTAGAGATATAAAGTTAAATGTATAAAAGGAGACTTTTATACATTTTTATAACTTTGAATAACTAAAAATGCCAAACAAGAAATAAAGCAAACACTAATTCCAATTGGAAAGATTGTTCCATCATGATAACTAAGCGCAATTGATGAAACAAATGCTCCTAATCCAAACTGTACAACTCCCACAACTCCAGATGCAACTCCAGCATTTTTAGGAAAATGCTCCAATGTTAAAGCCATACAATTTCCAAAAATAAAAGCCATCATGCTCATATATGAAGCTAATAAAATCACAGTTAAAATAATACTAATATTTTCAGAATTTAAAGCTATTAATGCCCCTGAAATAACTTGAACAGATACTGCCATTTTTACAAGAGAAACAGAATCATAAGTTTTCAGTAGATGAACATTTACTTTTATCATTGACATTAAAACAATGAAATTTACACCAAAAAATAGTGGAAAATAATCTGTTGATATTTTGAAATATTCAATATAAATAAAAGATGTTTTTGCAACGATTACAAAGAATCCACCAAAACTAAATCCTAAAACTAACATAGATTTTATAGCAGTTTTATGACTCAAAACCATTTTAAAAGATTCGATAATATTTTGTTTTGTATATGTATAACTCTCTTCTAAATCTCTATAAATAAGAAATGCAACCACAAAAGCATAAAGAGTTAAAAATATAAAAACTGCTTTCCATGTCCAAAAGTGAATAATAAATGCTCCAATAACAGGTGCCATAAGTGGAGCAATACTTCGTACCATTCCAATTAGTGAAAATACTTTTGCAGCTTCAGTTCCGTGAAATCTATCTCTTACAGCAGCTGCAGCATTTACAACTACAATTCCACCACTAAAGGCTTCAAAAAATCTAAAAATCCATAATTGATAAATAGTTGTACTAAAGATAATAAGAAAACTAAAAAATCCAAATCCTAAAAGTCCAAAAACAGAACTCATTTTTCTTCCATATTTATCAGAAATTGGTCCACCGAAAACTTGTCCAATTGAAAATCCAATTAGAAATATTGATAAAGATAACTCAATTTTTTCAATACTCACATCAAATGCCTTTGCAATATCAGGAATTGATGGAAGATATGTATCCACACCAATTGGAGCAACTGAAGATAAAATTGAGAGTAAAATAATTAAATATATATGACTTGTAGCTTTTTTCATAATAGCTTCTTTGTATTTTAAATTTATGTGGAATATTTGCATATAAAATCTTTTGTTTATCTTCAGTAGAATCACTTTTTAGATTTATTTTGGAATAATTATCAAAAAAAGGAGAAGAGATGATTTTTATAGCAAACACTCAAGAAGAGTTAAAACAATTTAATATTCAAGAAAATCAAGAGTATTTAGTTGAATACAAAAATAAAGATTATTTTAATGGAGAAGAGACTATTGAAAAAGCTATGGCAAAGGCTATTATAAATGATGGTTTAGTATCATTTATAATAAAAGATCCTATGGGAATGGAAAGATTTATTAGTGAAGTGAAAATTTTAGGTTAGTTATTTATAATTTTTAAAATATCTAAAGGGTGTTCTACTATAAAAGTAGCACCATTTTCATTTAATTCTTTTTCATCTCTAAATCCCCATAACACGCCAATTCCAATCATTTTAGCATTAACAGCTGTTTGCATATCAACCATTGTATCACCTACAAAATATATTTCTTGGCAAGGTGTATTAAAACTATTTGCAATGGCAATTGCAGCAATTGGATCTGGTTTTTTAGGAACATCAGATTTTTGTCCATGAACTTCTTTGATATTATATTTTGCAAATAGAGAATCTGCATATGCAACAGTAAATTCATGGGGTTTGTTTGATAAAATTCCTATGTTGCAATCAAGTTTTTGAAGTTCATCAAGTAACTCATATATTCCTTCATAAGGTTTAGTTTTTGAGTGTAACTTTTGGTCATAGATTTTTTTAAACTTCGCTGTTACTATCTCTTTTAATTCATCTGCTATCTCTTGATTTAAAGCATTTAGAGCATTTTCTACTAAAATACTAATTCCTCCTCCAACAAAATATTTATAATCGTTTATTTCATGTGTTGGAAGATTTAACTCTTTTAAAACTTGATTCATACAAACAGCAATGTCTTCTAAAGAGTCTATAAGTGTTCCATCTAAATCAAATATAATTGTTTTTTTACCAGCCATCATTGGCTCCTTTTTGTCTAAATTTTTTTGTAAATATATAGTTAATAATAAAAATAAGAAAGAAAATAATAGCAGAAAGTGTTAGATAATATTCTGTAAACTCTTTTAAAATTACAAAAGCTAAAAATCCAAAATAAGATGAATTTATCAAAGATAGTGAAATATTAAAAAATAAATTTTTTCTATTTTTAGAAATAAAATTTATATACATTGCACAAAACATTATCCCAAAATAACTAAGTGTAACTAAAAAATTAAATCTATTGTCTTTTGAAAAATTAATGTTCTCTTTTGAAATGTATTCACCTTGTAAGGCTAAAATAATTTCATTGATAGTTTTTAAAATTCCTAATTCATATTGTTGCGCTTTTAGATTTGGTTCTAGTGTATAGTTTATAATCTCATTTTTAATGTTTTCATTTAAACTAGTTTTTGCTTTTTTATCAACTTCAATATGAATTTTTTTCTCAGCCATTGAAATCAAAATTAATACAGCTCTTTTGTCATCTTTCCCCAACTCCCAATGTTTCATCAAAAGTGTAGAAAAGTTTTCTATTCCAGCACCATTGAGTGATTTTAAAATAACTATTTCTATTTGAATTTTTCTTCTATTTTCATGGTCATTTAAAATTGCAGTTATATCTTCTTTTACTTTTGAAGATAAGATTTGTGTTTGATCAATTATCTTTCCTTCTAATTTTGGGAATTGTTCAGTAATATTCGCATTTAAAAATGAGAATACAAGAGTTATTAGAAATATTATTTTTTTCATTTTGACTCTTTTAGAGGAAATTTTTCAATCAAAATAGAACTACAAGCAATAATAGCTTTAAGATAAGCTGTTGAAAAATTATTTTCTTTTATTTCTTGCGAAAACTCATTTAAAATAGCTTCCCAATGACTATTTGGAATAACATCAGCAATTTCATCATCAACTAATATTTCAGCATATTTTTCATCAAAACTGATAAAAAACATTACCTTTTTTTTAGTGTTATCCCATTCTAAATTATCAAATTGCTCAATAGCATTTTTTGAAGCAACTTGATGTTTATAAAATTTTGGAAGAATTTTTATAAAACTATTTTTGGATTTTTCTAAAAGAAAATAAAAACCAAAAAATATTAATAACTGTATTTGTAATAATTCTAATGCGTCTATATGAATAGTAGATATCATTAAAAAAGAGAAGAAAAATAGAATAAAAATAGCAAACATGCAAGAAGCTAGTTGGTATTTAGAACTTTTTTTTGTAGATTCTATAAAAAGTTGAACACTGCTTAATGTTTTGATTTTTTCAATTTCTTTTGAAATAAAATTTTTATCTTTATTGTTTAAAATCATCTGTAAATAACTTAATAAATTTTTTCATAAACTACCTTTTAGAATTTGGAAATGGTATATAAAATATCATTAATAGGATATAAAAAATTCAGTAATATGGTTATTATATTAAGGAGTAATAAACTATAATATTTATGTGTAAAACATACATAAAGATTTATTTCTTTGATAATCAATAAAGTAAAAACAATTTTTTAATGGATGTTGAATATGATTATCAATAATTAACTAAACAAATTAAACGGAGCAAATAGATGAATGCATCAGAATTATTTATAAAAGCATTAGAAAACGAAGGTGTTGAATATATTTTTGGAATTCCAGGTGAAGAGAATCTTGATTTTCTTGACGCACTTAGAACTTCAAATATTAAACTAATTTTAACAAGACATGAGCAAGGTGCTGGATTTATGGCAGCAACTTATGGAAGATTAACTGGAAAAGTTGGAGTTTGTTTATCAACTTTAGGACCAGGTGCAACTAACTTTGCTACAAGTGCAGCTTATGCACAACTTGGTGGAATGCCAATGATGATGATTACAGGTCAAAAACCAATTAAAAAATCTAAACAAGGAAGATTCCAAATTATTGATGTTGTTG
>CAZDFZ010000026.1:0-13527 GCA_964504855.1 uncultured Aliarcobacter sp. | reverse complement strand
TGTACTTCTTAAAATCTTTGATGAAAAAGGCTTTGTATTTTTTACAAATTACAAAAGTACAAAAGCAAAACAAATAGAAGAAAATCCAAAAGCAGCAGCTTTATTTGCATGGCTTGATTTGGAACGACAAGTAAAAATTGAAGGAAATATTGAAAAAATTTCCACTTCACAATCTTTGAAATATTTTCTATCACGTCCAAAAGGAAGCCAAATTGGTGCTTGGGTTTCACACCAAAGTCAAGTAATTAGTTCAAGAAGTCTACTTGAGCAAAAATTTGATGAAATAAGAAAGAAATTTGTAAAAGGAGAAGTACCTTTTCCTGATTTTTGGGGTGGATATATAATAAAACCTATTAGAATAGAGTTTTGGCAAGGTGGGCAAGATAGACTTCATGATAGATTTTTGTATGAATTACAAGATGATAAATCATGGAGCATTTCAAGACTTGCTCCATAAAATAGACAAAAATATTGCAAAATGTCATATTATTGAGCTTCAATTTAAATATTTAGTAAAATTCGCTTATTAAATATTTGGAGTTTTAGAATATGATTTTAGGTAAATGTCCATACTGTAAAGGAAATGTTCATGCTATAAAAAGCACAGCAAATGGCAAAAAAGTAAATTTATACACTTGTGAAAATGCAAAAAAAGTTTACGATGATAGCGATCAATTTGTCTTTACAAGTGATTCTACTTGTACATTTAGAGTTTATTCAAATGCTTTTTTAAAATGGAACAAAAGAAGTTTCTCAAAATTTGAAATGAAAAAATTACTTGAAGAAGAACAAGTAATTGTAAGACTTCATGGCAGAAGTGGTACAAGTGAATATTTTAAATATGTAATACCAAATAAAGAGTATGGGGTTTCTATTTTATGGGATGAAGAAGTAACTAAAGCTCAAGATGAGCTTTAATTTTAGTCTCTTCTTGAAGTTGTTTCTAATAAATGATAACCAAAGTCTGTTCTTACTGGACCATGAACTACATTTATAGCTTCATTAAATACTACAGCATCAAATTCAGGAACCATTTGTCCTTGAAAAAACGTACCTAAATCTCCACCATTTGCTCCTGATGGACACTCTGAATACTCTTTTGCAATATCTTCAAATTTCTCACCTGATGCTATTCTTTCTTTTAATTGTAAACATAATTCTTCGCTATCAACTAATAAATGTCTTGCTGTTGCACTTTTCATAATTTTCCTTGCTAAATTTTTTAAAGGCGGAATTTTAGCATAAAGAGTTAATCTCCTGCTTAATCAAAGAATTCTATTGAATTTTTACCTTGTTTTTTAGCAACATACATAGCTGTATCAGCTTGTTTTATTATATCTTTTACACTCACACTTGAATCATTAAATAAAGTTACTCCTATACTTGGTGTTGATATATTTATATATCCTTCAATATGAGTAATTGAATTTAATGCTATTTTTATTTTTTCAGCTAAACTTGCTATATTTGTTCTAGCATCTGATTTGTCATTTCCAATATTATCAATTAAGACAATAAATTCATCTCCACCTATTCTTGCAATTGTATCTTCTTCTCTTGTAACTTCTTTTATTTTTTTTGCAACCATTATTAATAATGCATCACCTATATCATGACCTAAAGTATCATTTACTTCTTTGAAATTATCCAAATCTATAAATATCAACCCAGCAACAAATTTGTGTCGTACAATTTTTGCCATAGTATGTTCAATTCTATCAAAAAGTAATAATCTATTTGGTAAACCAGTTAAATTATCATGAGTTGCTTGATATTCAAGAGCTTTTTCTTTATTTTTTTGTTCAGTTATATCTAAATATTGAGCTAAATAATTTGTTATATCACCATTTGAATCTTTAATTGCAGTTATAGTCAATAAAACAGAAATAGTTTCACCTTTTCCTGTTGTATTATATATTTCACCTTTCCATGAACCACTTTTACTTATTTTATCCCACATTGAAATATAAAATTCTCTAGAATGATACAAAGATCTAAATATTCTTGGATTTCTTCCTAATAGCATCTCTCTTTTATATTTCATTACATCACAAAAAGCATGATTTACCATAACTATTTGAGCTTTTCTATCAGTAATTAACATAGGCTCACTTGATTCAAATGCAACAGAAGAAACACGTAATTGATTTTCTTGTTTTATTCTAAACTCTTCATAGTCAAATTTTTCTAAAGAATGATTCATATCAACAATCATTTTATTAAAAAGTATCTCAATTTCATAATCAAAAAAATTGTTCTCTTTAGAATAGATTAATAACACAGAAACAACTTTATTAAATTTTTTTACGGGAAATGCAGCAGCTGACTTTATTTCAAATTTTGATGCAGTTTGAGAAAATATTGATATGTTTATATTTTCAAAAGATTCCACAATTACATTTGTTTCTGAATTTATAGCTTTTGTTAAAAGATTATCTTTATTTTCATTTTTGTTTTCTTCAAGCTTTGAAATTAGATAATTTTTTATATTGCCTTCTTGAGCATATATTCTTTTTTTGTGATTATCTTCTTCTAAATCATATATAAAACTAAAAATCATACTTGGGTTTTTAGAAATTAAATTATGAATTTCTGTGTATAAATCTTTTTTGTTATCTTTTTTCAATAAATATTTATTTGTTTCATTTAACAACTCATATACTTTTTTTTGTTTCTCTATTTTTTCTACACTTTTTCTTTCTTGAAAGATTATTTTTCTTAATACAAAAAGTAGACTAATCAATGTTGAAAAAGATATAAATAGATAAAATAAACTTAGATTCTTACTAACATAAGCTTCTCTCTGAGTCAATTTTGAGATTTGTTTTAGCTCTTTTAATATATCAGTTAATGCATCATCAAGTGCATCGATTTTTATTGTAGATATTTTCCACCAATTTTCAATAGATATATTTTTAATATTTTTAGAATTATATAAATTTTGTTTTATTTGTTCTATCTCTTTTGTTACTTTAGGAACTGATTGTCGATTATAAATATTTAAAATATTTACACTTGAATGAGAATGAAAATAATCAAAATTTACTTTTTGTTTTGTATATGTTTTAAGTAATTCTTCTTTTAAAGAATCATTTATTTCACCCTTAATTATTGCAAGTGAAATCAAGGCTCTTTCTATGCCAACTTGCTCTTTATATGATAAAAAATAAAAAATATTTAAAAATTCATTATTAAAATCAACAGCTTCTTTTATAGATTTTAATGAATATATAGAATCTAATAATTGCTGATTTAGTTTAGAATAAATATCTAATATTTCTAAACTTGAATAACCATATTTATCAATTTCATTTCTTTTATTATTTAAGTCAAAAAATTTATCTTGGATCTCTTTTATTTTTGTTTCTAAAGCTAAATTTGAGAAATCATTTTTTAAAAAATCATTAACAAATTTTATATAATTATTAAAATTCTCATCGCTAATTGCTCTTTGATCCATCAGTTGTGATTTGAAATCTTTTGATTCATTAAATGTTACAGACAATCCTCTTTCTTTTTGCAGATTGTGTATTAATTTTTCAGTATTTTCTAAATAGTTCAAATTGTCATATATTTTATAAATTTCTTTCATTGAATCTATTTTTTCAGAAACTAAAAGGGTACTAAAATATAAAATACCAAGAGCAGGAAGTGTAAAAACCATAATAACTTTTAAAAATAATGAATTCTTAAACATATTAATTTTCTCACTTTCTATTTTTTATATTATTTTTTTTATTCTATAGTTATTTTTCTTAAAATAATCACTATTTCTTAGTTTATATAAAATTATTTTATATAAATTCTATAATATTTACCTTTTATTTTTTCTCTTGATAATTTTGCAACAGTATCTTCGACAACTTCTTTTTTTACAGCCACATAAGATGCAAAATCAAGAATATCAATTTTTCCAATATCATCTTTTTTTAAACCAATTCCAGCAGTCATAGCACCTAAAATATCACCTGCTCTTAGTTTTTGTTTTTTTCCACCATTTATAAAAATAGTTCGTAAATCAGAATCAATTTTATATGATAAATCATCTTCTACATTTGCAATATGTTCTTCTTCTATATCACTAAAAACATCTTTTATTGCTTCAACCCTGTCTAAATCATTTTGAGTATATAAAGAGATTGCTAAACCGCCTTTTCCAGCACGTGCAGTTCTTCCAATACGATGAGTATGAATCTTTTCATCTAATGATAAATCATAATTTATAACCAAATCCACATCATCAATATGAAGTCCCCTTGAAGCAACATCAGTTGCAATTAAAATCGGATATGATTTATTTGAAAATAGAATAATAGTTTCATCACGCTCTTTTTGCTCTAAATCTGAATGTAAAGTTAATACATCCAATCCTAAATCATATAAATCATCAGCTAATTTGTCACATTTGATTTTCATATTGCAAAAAATCAAAATTGATTTTGCTTTATTCGTAGAGATAAGTGCTGGTATCAATGCTGTTTTATTTTCTTCATCAACTTCATAGAATTTTTGTTTTATATGAACTTTTTCTTCATTTTCAACTTTTACCATTAAAGGATTTGATAAAACATTTGAAGCTAATTTTTCTATACTTTTTTCATAAGTTGCAGAGAAAAGTAAAGTTTGTCTATTTTTTGGTAAAGTATTTATAATTTCCATAATATCATCATAAAATCCCATATCAAGCATTTTATCTGCTTCATCTAAAACTAAAGTTTGAATATTTTCTAAATCAATATTCTCTTCTTTGATATGTTTTAAAACACGTCCAGGAGTTGCAACAACAATATGTGCTCCATGAGATAATGATAAAGCCTGAGGTTTAAATGGCATTCCACCACATAAAGTAAGTACTTTTAAATTTGGAATATGTCGTGATAATTTTCTTAATTCTTGTGCTATTTGATTTGCTAATTCTCTTGTTGGAGCTAAAATCAAAGATTGGATTCTAAACTCTTTTATTTTTAATTTATTAATTACTGGAATACAAAAAGCTACTGTTTTTCCAGAACCTGTCTTTGCTTGAGCGATTAAATCACTATTGTTTAGACTTAATGGTAAACTTTTTTGTTGAATTGATGTTAATTTTGTATAACCTAATGTCTCTAGGTTTTTTAAAAATTCTTTTGGAAGATTTAAATTTGAAAAATTCTCGATTAAAATGGGAAACCCTTTATAGTTTTTAATTTATTATATCCAAACTATAAAGAGCTATGAAGTAAAGATTATTTATTTTCCACTTTTTTTACAAAATATGTAATTGCTAAAATAACCATAACAATAGTAAATATTCCAACATATTTAAAATCATCACCTAATTTTAGTAAATACTCACCTGCGGTGAAACTTGCATATCCAATCACACAAGACCATAATGCTGTAGCAATTGCATTAAAAATTGTGAATTTTGTAACTGAGTATTCTGTAATTCCTATAGCAAGAGGAATTAATGTTTTTATACCATATATATATTTTTGTACAAAAATTACAAATGAACCATATTTTTCCATAAGTGAATGGGCAAGTGCAATCTTTTTATCATGATTTTTCATCATATCTTTTGCATAATTTTTATTATTTCTAGCTAGAAAAAATAAAAATTGGCTTCCAACAAAGTTTGAAAGGCCTGCTACTAACACGGAAATATAGATATTCAAATCTCCAGCGAATGATAAAACTCCAGCAACTGCCAGTCCTAAAAATCCTCCACCAAAAGAGTATAAAAACAGAGCTATATATCCCCAATCTCTTATAAAATCTTCCATTTATTTATGCCTTTATTCCAAAAAATTCTAAAGCTTCAATTACATCATCATCTTTTGTATCAAATAACTCTTCTTCTAAATTTTCTTTTGCTTTATTTACTATAAACTCTTTTACTTTTGTTTTTACTTCATTTATATCATTCACAATTACAAATCCACTAAATTGGATTTCATTGTCATAACAAAGTAAAATACCCTCACAAGACTCTTCTATAAACTCACTAATTTGTCTATAGTTTATTTCCAATGCACTTGCATTCCATCCATAATCTTCAAGTTCTTTATCTTCAAACAACTCAACACCATCACTTTGATGATCAAAATAAAGCATATTTTCTTTATTCATATCTATGATATTTTGCCAATTTGAAACTGGTTTAATTTTGCAAATTGTTCCCGTTATTGTTGGTTTATAATCTGCAAGTAGTGATGAAGCAATTGTCTTTGCATCAAGAATTGATGATAATTGTTTCACATCCATATTTTTGTATATTACAGCTTTTTTTTCTACATCTTTTTCGTTTGTATAAACGTTTCCATCAACATCAATAATTATCGGTGCTTTTGAAGAGTATAAATTTAAAATATGTGTAATATCAATATTTAGTTCTAAATCTTTTATATTTATTTTTTTCATTTTATATTTGTTCCTATTTGTAAATTTTAGGATTTTATCTAAAATCTTATTAATTCTATTTTTATAAAAAGTTCTTATATTAGCAAGGGTAATTTTATAATTTTATAACTATTAAAGATAAATAATATATAATCACCGCGCTAATTAATTTTAAAGGCTTATTTTTGGTATTCAAAAAAATTATAAATAAATTTTTCAAAAAAATAATATTAAAACTCTTTTCTTAGTTGACGTATTATATATGAAAGACTTAAATGCTATTTATAATTTTAAAAATGGTGATTACTTAATTAAGCAATTAAACTTTATTCTTAAAAATCAAGCTAAACAACTTATTAAAGAATCACTAAAACGAAATGTTGAAATAAAAATAAAAAATACACATGCTGATATATTTGAAATTCTAATATTTGATAATTTATCTATTGAAGAAATAGTTGTTTTGAAAAATGTTATATATGAATGTGTTGTTGCAAATGATTTTAAACTTTTGAATACTAACTCTACAATAAATATTGATGTAACTATTGGCTGTTCAAAAGGTATTGACAAAAATATCAAAATCTATGCAGAAAAAGCCGTATATAATGCAAAGCTAAATTTCCTTCACTACATGTATTATGATTCTATTTTATATAAAGATGAAGCAACAAATGAAAATTTACTCGAGACAATAAATTATAGTATTGAAAATAATTTAGTAGAGCCATATTTTCAAGCTATTATGGATAATAGTAATGATAAAATAATTAAATATGAAGCATTAATGAGAATCTTTGATAAAGATGGAAATATGTTAATGCCGAATGTTTTTATTCATAAAGCAAAAAAATGTAGACTTTATAATAAACTTATGGAAATTTTAATTGATAAAATAATTGTTTATATTAAAAGATATAAAATTCACATAAGTATCAATTTAGACTATGTAGATATATTAAATCCTCATATAAAAAAATCATTAATACATAAAATAAAAACAAATGATGTAGGAAAATATATCACTCTTGAAATATTAGAAAGTGAAAAAGTTTCAAATTTCAATATAGTAAATGAATTTATTAATAAGGTTAGAGAATTAGGAGTAAAAATAGCGATTGATGATTTTGGAACAGGCTTTTCAAATTATGAAAATATTTTAAATCTAAATATTGATTATATAAAAATTGATGGTTCACTAATTAAAAAAATTCATGAAGATATATATTTAAATTTAATAAAAAGTATTGTTTTATTTTCAAAGCAACAAAATATCCAAGTTGTTGCTGAATTTGTAAGTGATTTAAAAATATTAAGATATGTAAAAAATATACAAATAGAGTATTCTCAAGGTTATCATATTGGAAAACCTATGGACATTATAGAACTTTTTGGAGAAAAGAATTGAAAAATAAACTAAAAAAAATAACAAATTTAACTGTAAATGAACTTTTAAGCAATGAAATAATTCTTCCATCAAATTATCTTGAAAAGTTTAATTATTATGCAAAAGAATTAGAAATAAATTTAGATGATAATGAGTTCAAAGAAGAAATAAATAAAGTTATTCTAAAAGATTTTAAAACTATAGAAGAGTATATGAAACTAATAATGTCAAGTACTTCTACTTTAAAAAAGAATATCTCAAATGCAACTGATGCAATTTTAAATAACGATAATGACGCATTAAGTAGTATCTATAAAAAAATGATTCGTTTAGAAAAAGAATTAATAGAACTAAATGAAAAACTTTTTGTTGATGAAATTACTAACACTTTTAATAGAAAATGGATTTATACCAAATTTTTAAATGAAGATGCGGAATTTAAAGAAAATGGTATTTGTGTCTTAATTGATGTAAGTGATTATATATATGTTCAAAAAGAGTATGGAGAATTACTTGCAAATAATTTGCTTATTTTTGCAACTAAATTTATAAATCAAAAATTAAATGAAGAAAAATTAAAATATAAAATGGTTAGATACCATGAAAATAAATTTTTAATTTTTATATTAAATACGAATAAGCAAGAAAAAAATATTATTAATTTTATTCTAAATTTTGAAAAATTATTATCACACACAACACTTAAAAGCAATTCAGGTCTTTATATCAAAGCAACTTATAAATTTGGAATTGCTGAATTTAAATCAAATCAAGATTCAAGAGAAGTTTTTGAAAAACTTTTAACTCAAGAGAAACAAGAATAAAATTTTCTTGTTTCTTTCAATGCCTCAGTATATGAAATCTCTTTAAATTTAACTTGTGTATTAAATTTTGCTTGTGATAATTTAAAACAATCAATGGTCAAAATACTCCCTATCTTAGGATAACCACCTATTGTTTGTCTCTCTTTTAATAAAATAATAGGCTTTCCATCTTTTGGAATTTGTATGCTTCCATAAGAAATTCCTTCTGATATAATTCCATCAATATTACAATTTATTGCTTTACCATCTAATTTACAAGCCATTCTATTAAACTCTTTTGTAACTAAATAGGTATTTGAAAAAAACTTTTCTAGTTCTATTTTAGAAAATTCTTTGTATTGAGAAGATAAAAGTACTCTAAGAATTAATTCATCTTCATATTTTGGTATAAGCTCATTTTTCAGAAAAGATTTTGCTAATTTTTTACTTTTATTAAATGGTAAAACATCACCAATTTTAAGTCTATTTCCATCTAATCCTCCAAGATTTTCTTTTATAGTTGTAGAAAAACTTCCTAACTCTTTTTTTAAATAAAAACCATCTTTTACAGCTAGATAACTCCAATTTCCATTTAAAATTTTACCAATTTTTAGAATATCACCTTTTTTAACACTATGATTTTGCCAAATAGATTTTAATTCATCATTTATAAAAAATTCACAATTAGCACCTGTAATAGAAATAGTTGTACTTTTATTTACTTTAAAAATTACATTTGAACACCCTATTTCTAAAATATTTGTATCAAGGGAATTTTTTAGTAATTTGTTTGCAATAAAATAAGCATATTCATCCATCACACCTGAATTTGATACTCCTAAATGTGAATAAGAAAATCTTCCTCTATCTTGAATAGTCACAAAAAATGGATTATTTAAAAGTTCTAAACTCAAAGAATTCCCCCTTGAGATAAAAACTCTTCTTTTGAAATAGGATTAAATTTTACTTTATTTCCTATTTCAAAAATAGTTAGATTTTCTAAATTTTTATCAAATAATTCCACTGCTGTTTTTCCAATAATATTCCATCCTCCTGGACTTGTTTTCGGATAAATAGCTGTTTGAGTATCTGCAATTGCTACACTTCCTTTTGGAACTTCTTTTCTTGGAGTTTGTAATCTTGAAGTTGAAATTTTTTCATCAACATTTCCAAGATAAGCAAAAGCTGGCAAAAATCCGATTGTATAAACATCATATATTTTATTTGAATGAATTTGTATAACCTTATCAATACTAAGTGATTTTTCAAAGGCTATTTTTTCTAAATCAAAAGCAACCTCAGCACCATAATAAACATCAATAGTAATAAGCTTTTCTTGAAAATCATCTTTTGTATCTAAATTTATCAAAGTTTTTTCAAGAAGTTTTTTTAAGCTTTCATAATTATATTTAAAAATATCATATGAAATAAAAATAGAAGTATATGATGGAACAATCTCTATTAAACCATCAATATTTTGATTTTTCAAAAACCTATAAGCTTTTTTTACATTTGAAGATGTTTCACTTGTTATAACATCTCCAAAATAGATAATTAAAGAATCAACATTTGAGATAGAAAATTTCATTAATAAAGTGATTTTCTCACTGATTTTATAAATTCTAAAGCTTTATCATTATCTCCATGAACACAAATAGAATCACACTTAAAAAATAGTTTTTGATTATTTATACTATTAATATATCTTCTCTCTTTTAAATTTACTACTCGCGACATCACTTCAAGTTCATCATGAATAATTGCATATTCATTTAATCTTGAAACTAATGTTCCATCATCATTATAATTTCTATCTGCAAATACTTCAAAAATCAAATTTATATCATAAAGTTTTGCAGTATATTCATATTCTTCATTTTTTGGACCAGATAAAATCATAAGCTTTATATTTTTATTAAATGATGAAATTGCATTTAAAATAGCTTTAAAAATATTTTCATCTCTCATCATATCATTATATAAAGCACCATGAGGTTTTACATATGAAACAGTTGTTCCATTTGCTATGCAAAATGCATTTAAAGCACCTAGTTGATATAAAATTATTGATTTTATCTCTTCAAGAGAACACAACATCGTTCTTCTTCCAAAACCTAATAAGTCATTGTATGATGGATGCGCACCAATAGTTACATTATATTTTTTTGCTAAATTTACGCTTCTACTCATAGTAATAGCATCACTTGCATGAAAACCACATGCAAGATTAGCCATATCAATAAGTGGCATAATCTCCTCATCATTTCCCATTTTCCAAATACCAAAACTCTCACCCATATCACAATTTAATCTTATAGCCATAATTCAATCCTAGTATTGATACATATGATATTTTTTATTTTCAGCAGCTTTTCTTTCTTCTATTTTTTTATAGATTTCTTTTGCTTTTGCTTTTTGTTCTTCATCTATTTCTTTTGTTTTATACTCTTTTATGATAGTTTCTAAAACCAAAATATAAACTATACTATTTAGTTTTAAAGAATCACTATTTCTCATTAATTTATCTAAATCAATAGCATAAACAGCTTCACTAAATGTAAAAAATAGTCTTTGTGAAATATCTTCAAGTCTATATGAATAACCTAAGATTATTAAAAAGTTTTCTTCAAATTCCTTATCAAGTCCTAATTCTTTTAATTCTTTTGAAAAAATTGTTATTTGTTCTTCATACTTTGATGCAATTTCATCTGCTTCAATGATTTTATTTTTGAAACCATAAATAAAATCAGATATTTTATTAATTAGTTCTATTTTATATCCTTTTTTACGATTATTCTGTAGTTTCTATTATATAATGTAAATCTAAAAATTACAAAAAATATTAGAATAATTTATGAAAAAATTAATTTTAGTTTCAACATTATAGTTGATTTTACTGTTAAATAAGTATTTGGGAAATAAGAGTAAGATTTTTCTTAGTCTCCACTTTGAAAATTAAAATAACTCTTCATAGCATTATTTTTAACTAAGCTAATATTTAAATTTTTATAATCTATAGGATTTTTTTCAAATTTATACAAATAAGTTTTGTCAAAAAAATTTAATAAATTTTCATAAAGTTCACCTTTTGTATCAATAATAAAAACTTCTTTATTTATCTCATAAATATAAATTACATTTACAATATATTGATAATCTATTTTATATACCAAAAATTCATAATGAGAAAATTCTCTTTTTTCTAGTAAATCTAAAGATTTTATTTTCAAGTTTTCTTTTAATAAATCCTTAAAAAATGACAAAGCTTGACCATTCCATGAAACATCATTTTGTGTATGTATATATTCAACGTGTAGATTATCAGCTTTTAAAGTATATGCTTCTAACACATAAGAATCATGTCTTGTTTTTGTTTCTATATTGGTAATTGGAAATTTATAAAAATTTTCAGAGTCAATTTTAAATTTTAATTCATTCTCTTCTAAACTAAAATAAGGTCTTGATAATTTTGAAAGTGTTTTTGAAAATGATTTTAATGTATCTATTACTAAGCCCATATTTTTCCTTTGTTAAAATCATATTCTAGTCTATCTATTAATTGTAAAAAAATTATGTAGTGATATTTTTATACTACAACGTTAAAAAACGTTGTAGTATATATTACTATAAAGCCATTGCAGTTATTCTAGAAAGTCTTTTTGCAAAAGAAACTGTATCAGTAATTTCCATACCTTCACTTAATTTTGCTTGATCTAGTAATATCCAAGATACATCTTCAATTGTTGATTCATCTGGACAACCATTTAGTTTTTTTACTATCTCATGATCTGGATTAATTTCAAGTATTGGAGCAGATTCAGGCATTGCTTGTCCCATTGCTCTGAACATATGAGCCATTGCAGCCATTTGTGCATCTGCTGCGTCTTTTGTAACACAAGATGGAGAATCTGTAAGTCTAGAAGTAACTTTTACATCTTTTACTGCATCACCTAATTTATCTTTGATTTTTGCAAGTATTTGTTCATATTTAGTTTCAACTTCTTTTTTCTCTTCTTCTGTTTGTTCTACTTTTGGAGGCTCAACAGAAGTAATATCTTTAAATTCCCACTCTTTATAAGCACCAATTGCAGGTGTTATAATTTCATCTATTTCTTTATCATCTAAGATTAAAACTTCAATATCATTTTTCTTATATGACTCTAAAAGAGGAGAATTTCTTAATACTTTTTCATTATCTCCAACGATATAATAAATAGCTTTTTGCTCACTATCTGCTCTATTTTTATAATCCTCTAAAGAAGTCATTTTTTCTACTTTTGAAGATTTATATCTTAATAGTTCTAAAATAGTCTCTTTATTTGTATAATCTTGATATACACCTTCTTTTAGTGGTCTTATATATTGAGCGATAAACTCTGCATATTTTTCTTCATCTTTAGAAAGTTTTTTGATTTCTGAAAGGATTTTTTTAACACTTCCTTGTTTGATATTCGCAAGGATTCTATTCTCTTGTAAAATCTCTCTACTTACGTTTAATGGTAAATCTTCAGAATCAATAATACCTCTTACAAATCTTAAATAAGTTGGTAGTAATTCTTTTTCATCATCAGTTATGAATACTCTTTTTACATAAAGTTTAACTCCACTTTGAAAATCTGCTCTGTACATATCCATTGGTGCTGTTTTTGGGATATAAAAAAGTGTTGTATATTCGTTTACACCCTCTGTTTTTGTATGAATTGTAAGCATTGGCTCAGAAGAATCATGAGAAATTGATTTATAAAATTGATTATAATCTTCCTCTTTTAATTTTGCTTTTGGTTGCATCCAAAGAGCTGTTGCTTCATTTATTTTTTCATGTCTTTTTTCAGTTGTTTTAGTAGGCTCTTTCCCTGATTTTTTATCATCTTCACTTAAAGTTTCAGTTACTTCTTCACTATAATTTAAGAAAATTGGATAAGCAATATGGTTTGAGTATTTTGAAACAATATTTTG
>CAZDFZ010000025.1:11838-13829 GCA_964504855.1 uncultured Aliarcobacter sp. | reverse complement strand
AGATTTGATGAAGTTGATATAAATTCTCTTTCATCTTATACATCAGCAGAAGCAAGTGGAAAAAAATGTAACCTTGTAAAATATGTGGAACTTGGTTCTAAATTGGACTTTTTATCTGATGGTATTGAAATAGTTGATACACCAGGACTAGATGACCCTGTTATCCAAAGAGAAGAGATTACAAAAGAGTATATCAGTCAATGTGATATGATGTTACATCTTATGAATGTATCTCAAAGTGCCACATTAAAAGATGTTGAATTTATTATTGATGCCCTGCTTTACCAAAATATTTCAAAACTTTTAGTAGTAATAACAAGAGCTGATACTGTAACAAAAGAACAACTTGATGAAGTTATTAAATATACAAAATCATCAATTGAGCGACAACTAAAAGCGCAAAATAAAGATTCTCAACTTGACTATATTTTAAAAACTATCAAATTTATTCCTATTTCTGGAAGAATGGCACTATTACATAGAACAGGAAGAGAACAAGAAGCCCTTGATGCTGGATATACAATAGAACAAACTGGTATTTTAGAGATTGAAAAATATCTAATGGAAACACTTTTTGGTTCAAATTCACAAAAAGGTGAAATTGTAATTCAATCATCTAAAAATCAATTACAAAAAATCATTGAAAAACAAAACTCTTTTTACAACTATGAATTACAACTTCTTTCAAAATCAAAAGATGAACTTGAAAAAGAGTTACAAGAATTCAATAAAAAGAAAAGTGTAAATACAAGAATATTTCAAGCAATGAGCGAAGATATAAATTACTATAAAAATGATGCAAAAGAATATATCAACTCTTTAGAAACTTTTTTACAAAGTGAGTTAATTGATTTACAAAATGTGATTAAACAAAGAGTTGTAAATGATGTTAGATACTCTTTTGAAAAAACCAAAAAAAGACCTGAAAATGCAAGAATTAGGGTTATTGTAGAAACTGCAATAAAAGATGGAATTATTGATGTAATCAGAGATTATAGATACAAATTTATCAAAAAATCTCAAACAATTGGTGAACAATGTGAACAAAAATATCATGATTTAGGATTTACTATTGGTCATAAAAATGAAAATTTTGATGCAAGAGGATTTTTCCAAGATGATTTTAAATCAGGTTTCTTAACATCAAACAATGAAGTTTTAATTGCTCAAGTAATTGATGCTGTATCAAAAGCAAAAGATTCAAAACTAAATGAACTTGATAGGGAAATTGAATTACTTATAAAAAATCAATTCACATCAATTGAAGAAGATATTAAATCAAAAGCTAAAAAAGTAAGTAGTTTATTAATTGAATCATTCTTTACTACATTAAATGCTCCATTAAAATCATTTGAACAAAAATTAAAAAATGATGAAGAAATCCTTCAAAATCAAATTAATTCATTTGAAGAAAATGACAAAAATAGAGGACAATTATCAATAGCTATTCACAAAAATATCAAAAAACTTGAAAATATTTCTACAACAATAAAAGGATTATACTAATGAGTGCAAATTTAAATATCCTAAAAAGTTTTGTAAATGAATATAAAGAAACTTATGTTGTTCAAGAGGTTGTTTATGAAGAAGGATTAGTTGGAGATATTAAAAAAATTCAAACAAAATTAGATGAGAAATTTTTACCATCAACTCAACTTCATAGTATTTTAAATAAACAAATGAGAAGAGCTAGATACCCAATGGAAATTGCAATTACGGGTCAATTTTCAGCTGGTAAATCAACTTTTTTAAATGCCCTACTTGCAAGAAATATTCTTCCAACAGGAATTACACCTGTTACATCTAAAGTAAATTTTATCAACTATGGAGAAGAGTACAAACTTAAAATCACTTATTATTCAGGTGCTCAAGAATTTGCACCAATAGAAAGTATTGCTGATTTTACAGACCAAAGAGAAAATGAAATGAAAGATATAAAATATCTTACGCTTTATGCTCCAATGGATATTTTAAAAGATATTTCATTTGTT
>CAZDFZ010000025.1:5942-11818 GCA_964504855.1 uncultured Aliarcobacter sp. | reverse complement strand
CAAAAAGATAAATTAACACCTGAGCAAGTTGAAACAACAACAAATTATGTAAAAGAGAAATTCTCTAAATATTTTGCTCAAGTTACTCCAATTTCAGCAAGAATGGCACTTGAATCAAGAGCACATCAAAAAAGGGTTTTACTTGATGATGAATTTGAAATAATTACAAAAGAGTTCAAAAAAGAGTTAAACAATAATATTGGCGTTGAATCGTTAGATTTTTTCAAAACTTCTTTTGAAGCATTTCACAAAAGAATTGAAGAGATCAACACAAAAGATATGTCAGAAGATAGAAAACTTTTAAAAGAATCAAATATCAATGAAGTTTTAGAGTTTATTGAAAATGTTATAAGACCACAAGCTGCTGAATCAAAAGAGTTTGCAATCAAAAAAGATTTAAGAGGAATTTGTGATATTTTAGTAAAAGAATACGAAACTATTACTAAAATTTATGATGCTTTGATTGATGTTTTAAAAGGTTGTGAAACAACTGTTATTGAACATTTTGAAAATACACATAAAAAATATTCTAAGGAATTATTTAATATTTACAATTCATTAGAAAGTATTATGGAAAAAATTGCCCATGAAACTTATAAGAATATCAAGAAAAAACCTGCTTTTAGATTTGAAGAAACAAAAAGCTTTTTAGGTGCAAAAATAGAAAAATATGATTATGAAACATACTGGATTGATTCTGATGCTATTTATAAAAAACTATTTTATGATGATCAAACAATTGATAAAATGTTTAAAAGATCAATTAAACTTTTAAAAAATATTGAATTAGATACTGATGAAGCATTTAGAGATGCTTATAATATCATCAAAAATGAAGTTAGTAAATGGCAAGAACCTTATGAACTTGTTCGAAAACAAAGAGAAATTGGATCTGATATTGAGTTCTCAAACACAAGACACTTTGCAGCAAAAGTATACGAAAATGTTTTAAAAGCATATCACACTGCTGTATTAGAGAATATTTCTGCAATAAGAAAGAAATTTGCATATTTTAATGGAGCATTATCATATTCATATATTCAAACTACACAAGCTACTATTGCTCATTTTGAACAACAAATTTTAGAATCAGAAGATTTATATAAAAAAGAACCTTCTAAATTTTCTATTCATCATCCAAGAGAAGATGAAATTGTTGCTAAATTAAAAGCTAATTTTGGATTTGAAAAAATTGAAGATTTCTTAACTTCAAAAAGAAACTACTTATTTAAAATTGTAAAATATTCGAAAGAGCAATATTTAGAAATAAATGAAGATAGAATAAATTTTGTTAAATCAAAAAAAGAACAATATATACAAAAAATTAAAGATTTAGAAGCAATAAAAGAGGAAATTTAATCCTCTTTTATTACTAAAATTTTTTAAGAAAACAAGTTAAAAGTACTATTTTAACTCCATTTGTTCTTCCTTTGATTTGTTCAATACTCGTAATATTTCTTCCTTTTCTAAAAATAAGGAGTGATTTCATCATAGTAAGTTATAATTCTTTATGAAATATTTAAGCCACTATCCAAAAGATTTACAAGATAAAATTCAAGTTCTAATAGATAAAGAAAAACTTTCTTCATACATAAAGACAAAATATCCAACTGCTCACACATATACAAATGATAAAGCTTTATACTCTTATGTAATGGATTTCAAAAATGAGTACTTCAAAAAATTCCAAGTTTCAAAAGTTATGTACGATGGTAAAATAAATGTAATTAATAATGCTCTAGGTATGCACTCAATTGTCTCAAGAGTTCAAGGTGGAAAACTAAAATCAAAAAATGAAATTCGAGTTGCAAGTGTATTTAAAAATATGCCTGAAGAGTTTTTAAAAATGATAGTTGTTCATGAATTAGCCCACTTTAAAGAACGAGATCATGATAAAGCTTTTTATAATCTTTGCACTTTTGTAATGCCTTCATATCATCAAGTTGAATTTGATTTAAGAGTTTATTTAACTCATATTGATTTGCTTGGAAAATTATATTAAATAATTAAATGCTTTTTTATTGCAACTTTTGAATGTTAGTATTTTATTAGAATATAAAAGGAGTTAAAATGAGTAAATTTTTATATATAACTGATCAAAATGAATATGATGATCACAGTTTTATAGGACCTTTATTCCAAAAATATTTAACAAAACATTTTGATATAAATACAACTTTTCTTTCAAAAGAAAAAACACAGATTGAAATTAAAGAAAATGGGACAATAATAATTCCTGAAAAATTACAAAATAATATTATTCATGAATTAGAAAATCATGGAATAGACTTACTTGAGTATGAATTTGTGGTTATTAGAAATAACACTGAACTATTAAAAGAAGTAATTAAAGAAAAAGCAAATTACAAATTCAAAGTAGGTTTTAGATTATCTTTTCCTAAAAGAATTGCAAAACTTGAAACTGATTTAGCAAACAATAAAAAATCTATTTTAGATGTAATTAGTAATAAAATTCAAACTTATATGGAAGTTAGTTTAATAAACCAATGTGATATTTTTCTTCCTACTTCTTTTCAAATGAAAAATGATTATTTCAAAGATGTGAAAATAAGAACTTTTGTGATTCCTTCAGCTATTGATCCTGATAATCTACATGAAAATGTTAAACACAATGAAAAACAAAAAAGATTTTTCTATGCTGGAACTCTTGATACACTAAGGGAATTTGAAGTAATTTTAGAGGCATTTAGTCATATAAATAGCTCTGATTTTAAACTAATGATTTCAACAAAAGATCCAGAATTTTTAGATCATTTGTTACTTGATTTTCCAAACTTAAATGACAACATTGAAATTTATGATGCAAAAACTAGAAAAGAGTTATTGGAATTAATAGCTATGGCAGATGTTGGGTTATCTGCACTTCCTGATATTGAACTATTTAATAGTTCAACTCCTATGAAAGTTTTAGATTACTACTCAAGTGCCGTTCCTTGTATTATGAGTAATAATGAAAATAATACTTCTATTTTTGAAGATAATGTAAGTGCTTGGTTTACAACTTTTGATAAAGAATCTATTCAAAAGAAATTAGAATATATTATTTCTTTAAGTGAAGATGAAATTCATCAAGTTGGAAGAAATGGTCAAAATAGACTTTTAGCAGTTAGAAATTATCAAAGAATTGCTGATGATTTAGCTCATCAATTAGATATATTATAAGAAGATTTTTCTTCTTATAATAAGTTGATTTAGGTCAATCAACTGTTTTATTTATTTAGATAGGATTCTTTTATTTTTTAAGGGTCTAGTTAATAAATGAAAAAATTTCTCAAACAATTTAAAAAAATCAATTCAGAACCACTAGAAAAATCAAATGTAATTTGGTCTTGGATTGGCTCTTTTTTAGGAATACTTACTATTTCATATTTTCACCATAATATTTTAGATGATAAAGATTTAACTTTTGTAATTGGTTCTTTTGGAGCAAGTGCAGTTTTAGTCTATGGAGCTGTAAATTCGCCACTTTCTCAACCTAGAAATCTAATTGGCGGTCATATAATATCTGCAATAGTTGGGGTGATTTCATATAAATTATTTACAGGGAATATTCTGTTTTGTTCAGCATTTGCAGTTGCTACTGCAATCTTTTGTATGCAAATGACGCTAACTTTACATCCACCAGGTGGAGCAACTGCACTTATAGCTGTTATTGGAAGTGATAAAATTCATGACTTAGGGTTTTTATATGTTTTAGTACCAGTAACTACAGGAGCTTTTATTATATTAATAATTGCATTAGTGGTAAATAATATTCCAAAACATAGATATTATCCTGAATCATTAAAAGATTATAAAAAAGATGGATTATTATGACTCTTTTTTTAAATATTCATACAAATAAAGATATTGTCTTAACTCTTTAAAACTATCAAGTTTTAAGCCCTCTTCTATCCAATCAGAAATATTTTGAGGGATTTCTAAAGGTTTTAAAAGCTCTTCTTTTTTATCTTTAGAAATTTTTTCATGGTCTGCTAAAACTGAAATATGGCTAAGAACAGAAGTTAATCCTAAATCTCTAATTTGTGTAATTTCCTCTACACTTTTACCCTCATTTAAAAGATCAAAAGTTTCTAAATAAGTTTTTGTAAGTTTTTTTAATGGCTCTTTATTTTCAAGTTTTTCTTTAAATTCATCTTTTATTTCTTTAGATAAATTCAAAAAAGTCTCTCCATATTTATCAAATTTTACAAGACCAACACCATTTATATCTAGCATCTGTTCTTTTGTAATTGGTAGTTTTACTGCAAACTCTTTTAAAGTTTTATCTCCAAATATTACATAAGCTGGAACTTCATTCTCAAGAGCAATCTCTCTTCGTAATGTTCTAAATCTTTCATATATCAACTCATCAAAACTAAGCTGCATCTCTTCTTCTTGGATTTTTGATGCAATTCCTAATTTATCACTATCAATTAAAAGTTTCTCTTTACCTTTTAATATCTCTAATCCTGGATTTTCTATTTTTAAAGCTCTAAATTCACCAATACTCAAAGCTTGAATATCTATTAATTTATCAGCAATTGCTATCCATTCATTTTTACTTTTATCAACTCCTAGATTATAAACACTTAGTTTATCATGCCCAAACTCTAGTAATTTTTGATTTTTTGAACCTCTTAAAATATCAATAATATGATTTAATCCAAATCGTTGTTCGCTTCTATAAATTGCACTCAGAAGTTTTTGAGCATCGACACTTACATCAATTTGTTCAACTTCTCCCTTAGTACAATTATCACACAAAGTTTTACACTCTTTTATATCATCTTCAAAATAAGAAGCAATCATTTTATGACGGCAATTATTGCTCACACAATATCTATACATAAACTCCAATTTATCAAAAGCTATTTGCTTATAGCTATTATCTAAGGCTTCTTCAATTTGGATTTTTCTTTTTATCTCATCACTTTTTGAATAAAGCATATAAACATAGGACATTTCACCATCTCGTCCTGCTCTACCTATTTCTTGATAATAATTTTCAAGAGTTTTAGGTAAACTCGTATGTATTACAAATCTAATATTTGATTTATCAATTCCCATTCCAAAAGCTATGGTTGCTACTACAATATCTATTTTTTCATATACAAAATCATTAAAAACTTCATTTTTTCTATCATTGTTTAAACCTGCATGATAAGCTTTTGCACTGTAATTATTTTCACTTAAAAATTCTGCTATTGATTCTGCTTCTTTTCTAGTAAAAGTATAAATAATCCCACATAAACCTTTGTGGATTTTCAAAAAGTTTAATATCTGTGTTTTTCCATTGTCAATTCTTGGTTCACATTTTATATCAAGATTATCTCGTACAGTTTTTGCTCTAAAAATTTTTGGATTTTGTAGATTTAGACTTTGGACAATGTCAGTTTCAACTTTTTTTGTAGCAGTTGCTGTAAATGCACAAATAGCCGTATTTGGGAAAAATCTTTTTAACCTGTCAAGATTTCTATACTCAGCCCTAAACTCATGCCCCCAAGCACTTACACAGTGAGCTTCATCTATTACAAAATAGTTTATATTTATCCGTTGAAGTACAGAAACAAACTCATTTGAAGAAAATCTTTCAGGTGCTACATAAATAAATTTTAATTCCCCATTTAAAAGTTTTTGAAGAGTAAAACTATTTTCATCATTTGAAGTTGCTGAACTTATCATTTCAGCACTAATACTCAAATCATTTAAAGCTTTTATTTGATCTTGCATAAGTGCAATAAGTGGTGAAATTACAACTGTAGTTCCGTCCATAAGAAGTGTTGGAAGTTGATAACAAAGTGATTTTCCACCACCCGTTGGCAAAATTGTCAAAACATCTTCATTTGCTAAAATTGAATCAACAACCTCTTCTT
>CAZDFZ010000025.1:0-5932 GCA_964504855.1 uncultured Aliarcobacter sp. | reverse complement strand
AAAAATATCTTTTAGTATTTGGTATTTATTAGTTAGCATCATTTTATTTTAAAACAACATTAACATCATTTAAACTTCTAATATGAGAAAAATTATTTAGTAAAGTTGCTAATTCAACTACTTGAGCATTTTTCATTCTTATACATCCTGATGATTCATTTGTTCCTATTGTTCTTTCATCTAAAGTCCCATGTATTCTAAAAGTTGTTTTTCCATTCACTTCATGGGTAAGATTTATTTTTGCAGCGCCCATATAGTTAAATTTACTTCCAGGAGGTACAACAGAAGGAAGATCTATTCCTCTTTTTTTAAAACTATTTATTGTGTCAGTTGTTGGATACCAAGTTGGATTAAATGTAATTTGAGTAATTTTACCATCACCAAAAGGTTTTTCAATATTTTTTTTGGCAGTTGAAACTCTATACTTCTTAATTTCTTCAAAATGATTATCAATTTTTGCTTTTACTTGCATAGTATTTGTAACCGAATCAATTTCTATTAAAATTTTTTCATAAGAAGCTGGATTTATTGATGTAGTTTTTTTAATCTCTTCACTGGGTACTTCATGTGGTTTTTCATGAATTACTGTCTCTTGTATTTTTTTATAAATTGGCTTATTTTCTTCTTTTTTTATAATTGGTTTTTCTATTACATTTTTAACTATTTTAGGTTCAATTACAGGTGTATTTTCAATTGAAGATTCTTCTTTATAAGTTGTAGTTTGTGAAATTGCTGCTGTATTGTTTTTTTCTTCTTCATAAGCTCTATCGAACTCTTCCATACTTATTCTTTTTATCTCTTCAATATATTTTAATTCTGCTTGTGTATATATATTATTACTATTGTCTTCTTTATACTTATTATTTTGAGTTTTTATCTCTTGATTCAATTTTTCACCTTCTGAATAAGGATAAGATTGAACTATTTTTATATTTTCTACTTTTGGAGTAAGAGAAACTAATTCTAAAATAGGTTTTTCAGAAGAACAAAATGAATATTCAATAAATAAGAATAATAAAAGTTGAATTATTTTCATCATTATATGGTTCTCTTTTTAATTTATATTGTGTATTTATTTTACCCTTTAATTCCTAATAACTAAACCAAAAAGTCATATTTTTATCTTAAAAAATAATAAATATGATAAACTTCTACTTAAATTTATAACAATTATAATAAGGAAAATTTATGCTATCAAATGATAATTTAATTGATTTAAATGCAATAAAATTTCAGACTACTTGTAATCCAATATCAAAAATATTCATGTTACTTACTGTTCCTACTACATTATTTGCAATCATAATTTTATGTTACTTAGGTCAGTTACCTCTAAAAGTAGAAATTCATAGTGTTGCTTTAATAGGATTTGTTTATTTTATTTATCTATTTTTTGTAAAACACAATGCCTATTATGTTTCATGCAAATTCAAAACACAATACAACTCAATGTTTATATCTTTAAAAGAGTATGTTGATAATAATTTGTTAACTATAGATAATTGCACAAAAGCAAATGGAAGTTTTGATGATTTTTTAAAAGATTACACAAGTAATATTAGAAATACTAACTTCTCATCTATTGCATCTGGAGTTTTTCCTACTCTTGGTATTTTAGGAACTTTTATATCAATTGCAATTAGTATGCCAGATTTTTCATCAGGAACTTCAAGTGCTTTAGAAAAAGAGATTTCTACACTTTTAGGTGGTGTTGGAACTGCTTTTTATGTATCAATTTATGGAATATTTTTATCAATTTGGTGGACTTTTTTTGAAAAAATTGGAATGAGTAGATTTGAACATGATGTTTTCTCAATCAAAGAAACTACAAAATCATATTTCTGGACAAAAATAGATATTGAATCGATTCATATAAGAAGTAATCTTGATAATTTCTCTAAAATGTCTGAGATATTTGAAAAATTAACTTCAAGCAGTATGATGGATAATATAACTCTTTTAATAGAAAAAAGAGTTGAATTGCTTGATGAAATTCTAAAAAAAGAGTTAATTTTATCTACAAAAATCAGTGAAAATATCGATAATAATGAAAAATTATCAACTATGTTAAAAGATATGACTTTAAATATGAGTACAACAATAAAAAGCTTTGAGCAACAAAAAGATAATTATGCACTTAATGCTCAACTTTTAAATAATAATATTGGTAAATTAAATGAGCATATGGATAATTTAAGCTCTGAGCATCTAAAAGCTATTTATACAAACATTGTAAAAAGTATAGAAACTATGAAAAATGATATGGAAAAAATTGAATGGAAATTTAAGCAAGGTCTTGATGAATATGATGCTAAATTCACAGATAAATTACAAAATTCTTTAGAATCTATTGATGAACAAACAGTAAAAATTATTGAAGATTTAACACAATTTAAAGAACTATCAAAGTAGATAAAAATGTACAATAATGAACAAAAAAATGAAGAAAACTTTTGGATTTCTTATGCTGACTTAATGGCAGGTTTACTTTTTGTATTTATTTTAGTTTTAGGGGCTATTGTAATTAGATATATTTACACACAAGATACACTAGAAAAAGAAAAAGTTGCACTAAACCAAAGCCAAGAAGAATTAACAAATAAAAATGAAGTATTAGACAATTTAAATGCTTTAATCAAAAAACTTGAAGATGAAAAGTCTGAAATTTCATCAGCATTGAATCAATCAAATGAAACTATAAAATTAAGTGATGAAGAGATTAAAAAATTAAAAGATTTAATTATCGGATATGAAGCAAAAGATAAAGAACAACAAGAAGCAAATACAAAATTATCTGGGCAAATAACCCTAAAGGATGAAGAGTTAGCAATAATTGCAAATAAACTTCTTGAAGCAGAAAAAAATCATCAAAAAACAATAGAAGAGTTTAATATCACTAAAGATAAAATCAAACGATTAA
Source organism: uncultured Aliarcobacter sp. (assembly GCA_964504855.1). Taxonomy (GTDB): domain Bacteria; phylum Campylobacterota; class Campylobacteria; order Campylobacterales; family Arcobacteraceae; genus Aliarcobacter. The sequence continues at coordinate 3,012 of CAZDFZ010000025.1, read as the reverse complement.
CAGGTATTAAACTAAATGTTATTACAAAACTAAAAGAAAAATTAGGAAAATCTATTCACATAGATGAAAAAAGTGGCGCGATAAAATTCTCTTCAAATATTTTATTTGACCAAAATGCTTATAAATTAAAAGATAGTTCAAAAAAAGAACTTGATGTGGTATTAAAAAAATATATTTCTACACTTCTTGAAGATAAAGAGATTAGAAAATATATTCATGGAATAACTATAGAAGGACATACAAATAGTGATGGTACATATTTAAGTAATTTACAATTATCTCAACAAAGAGCATTAGAAGTTATGCAGTTCTTATATGAATCAAGTAGTATTGATAAAGAGTTATTAAATAAATATGTAAGTTCAAGTGGAAAGTCATCTTCTGATTTAATCTACAAAGATGGAGTAGAAGATAAAGATGCTTCAAGAAGAATAGAAATTAAATTTATCATCAAAAATGAAGAAGCAGTAAAAGAACTTCAAAATTATTTAGGGGAAAAAGGTGAGTGAAAAGCTCTATGAACCCAAAAAACTTCAAGCTTTAAGAGCTGATGTTAGCGAAAAACTAAAGAAGAAAAGTAAATTTTCTTTCTTTAGAAAAATTAAAAAATTTATTTTTGGAAAATAAACTCTTCTATATTTTTAGCAACCAAACCTATAAGCCTATTTCTTGATTCTATACTTGCCCAACCAATATGTGGAGTTAGAAGAAGCCTATCTTTATTTTTTACTTTTAAAAGTGGATTTGACTCTAAAATTGGCTCAACAGATACAACATCTATTCCACAATAAATCTCTTTTTCATCTATGATTTTTGCTAAATGATCCTCATTTATAATTCCACCTCGACCAAGATTTAGTAAAATAGTACCCTCTTTTATATGTTTCATATTTTCATAATTTAATAAATCTTTTGTATTTTCATTTAATGGAGCATTTATAGAGATAATATCGCTTGTTTTTAAAAGCTCATCCAAACTTACATTTTTATATTCACTATTACTATTTTTTCCACTTGTAGAATAATATACAACTTCACAATCAAAAGCTTTAGCTTTTTTAGCAAAATCTCTTCCTATTTCTCCAAGTCCAATGATTCCCACTCTTTTATTAGCAAGTTCAAAAAATGGCTCATCAATATGGGTAAATATAGAAGCCTTTTGCCAATTTCCACCATCAACATAAGATTTATAATAATTTAGCTTTTGAACAAAGTAAAAAATCATTGAAAATGCTACTTGAACAACACTAGATGTAGAATATCCAGCTACATTTTTAACCTCTATATTTTTCTCTTTTGCACAAACTAAATCCACATTATTCATTCCAGTTGCACTTATGCAAATAAGTTTTATATTTGAATTATCCATGTGATTTTTATTTATAACTACTTTATTTGTGATAACAATATCTGCATTTTTTACCCTATCTAAAGTCTCATTTTCTTTTGTAATATCATAAGATACCACTTCACCAAACTTTTCAAAAATAGATACATCAATATCTAAACCTAAAGTCAATCTATCTAAAATTACTATTTTCATATTTTTCCCTAATTTCTTCTTTGTCCAGATTTTGGTAGAGACACCTCTTTTTGTAAATCAATACTTAGATTATTATAAAAAAGTTCTCCATAATTTGTCTCTCTATTTATCATCTCATAGGCTTGTTTTATATCATTATTGTATTTAACAGCATCTTGTAAAATTTTTATGATTTTTACAGATTCCAAAAAGTTTACATGAGATGGTGCTTCAATTGGTGAACTGTAGTATTTGTGCATTCGTTCAACTAGATTTTTATTTCTAATTTCTATAAAAACTGACTCAATTGGTGATTTAAAAAATAGAATTTTTTGTTTTACGTTTATAGAAATATATGTTGTTTCCATTCCATATATTTTTCTTGAAAAAGAATCAAATAAGAAAAGTTTTTTATTATAATTGTTGTTAAATAGCTCATATATCAACTCTAAAATTTTTATTTTTTCATCTTTTGTATAGAAGTTTCCAATACTTGCAAAACAAAATGATAATACAGATTTTATTGAGTACCATTCAGTTGTATCATAATCATATTTTAACATCTGATTTATTCTTGCTTGTTTCAATTCTTCTATATCTGAACTTGTAGTTGTTTTGTACACTTTTTGTACAGCAGAATCCCTATACATAGGTCCAGGAAACTGTGCTTGTATTACAAATCTTCTATTTTGTTCATGTTCCATTATGTATCTTAATCGTCCATGATAGTCTTCATCGATAATTCTTACCTCTTTTTGTGGTATTTGAGTTATTGATTTTAAAAACTCTTCACCATTACATCCATCTTCCCAAATATAGTCAGGATATCTAAATGTCTGACAAATTTTGTCCTTAATTTCTTTATTTGGTTCTATATCAGTAATCTTATCAATCCACGATGTAACCGTTCTTCTATCTTTATTTATCAAAACTGCAAATTTTGAAATACTCAAATTTGATCTTTTAAAAATTTCTATAAATTTTTCTATTGAATTTTTATAATTCATGATTAACCTCAATCGTAATATTTCTATAATTGTACCATTTTTTATAAAAAATACAAATATTGTACATTTTTTAAATTTTAAAAAATAAATTGTGTTTTATCACACAAAAATAATACATTACTACTTTGTATAAATCTGCTAGAATTATCTTCAACTTAAATTTAAAGGATGTGTATGAGCGCAGGAAAAAGATTTAGAGAAGCATTAAAGGAAAATTCTCCTTTACAAATTGTTGGAACAATTAACGCGTACCAAGCTTTACAAGCTACAAAAGTAGGACATAAGGCTATCTACCTATCAGGTGGAGGAATTGCAAATGCATCTTATGGTTTACCAGACTTAGGTATGACAATGATTGAAGATGTATGTATTGATGTTAGAAGAATTACTTCTATCTGTGATACTCCACTAATTGTTGATGCAGATACTGGTTGGGGACATGCATTCAATGTTGCAAGAACTGTTAAAGAATTTATCAGATCT
>CAZDFZ010000024.1:7590-13885 GCA_964504855.1 uncultured Aliarcobacter sp. | reverse complement strand
TCTCCTCATGTTGATAACTGTGCTAGGGTTTGTCACTCAGCATCATTAAAAGGTATGAGAACAACTATTGGTGAGGGGGCTGCTACTAATCCATTTGATGATATATTTAAAACTGAAAATATTATAGTTATGGGATCAAACACTACTGAAGCTCATCCAATTGTTTCAAATAGAATGATAAAAGCTGTAAGAGATAAAACAGCAACATTAACTGTAATTGACGTTAGACAAACACAACTTGCTAAGTTTGGTGAAGCTATGGTTATTCCTTATGAAGCAAATCTTTTAGTTTTAAATATGATGGCTTATGTAATCTTGAGTGAAAACTTATACAATATGGAGTTTATAGAATCAAGATGTGTAGGATTTGAAGAGTATAAAGAGTCTATTTTAAATGACCCATTTGCAAATCCTGAATATGCTAAAAATATCAAAGGTTATGAGTATCTTGCAGAGCAAATTCCACAAGTTGCAAGACTTTATGCTACTAAAAAATCTATGTTTTTCTGGGGATTAGGAATAACTGAACATCTTGATGGAAGTTATGCTGTTATGGCTATCACACATCTTGCTATGCTTACAGGAAATGTTGGAAAAACAGGAACTGGACTTATGCCTTTAAGAGGTCAAAATAATGTTCAAGGTGCATGTGATACTGGATGTTTACCATATTTTGGACCAGATTATTCACAGCCTGAGGAAGTTGGATTAATGACACCTCAATTGATTGATGAAATGATAGCTGGAAAGATAAAAGCTATGTATGTAATGGGTGAAGATATAGCTCATATTCATCCAAATCAAAATAAAGTTCACAAAGGTTTAGAGAATTTAGAACTAATTATTTCAAATGAGCTATTTATGAATGAAGTTACAAAAATGGCAGATATTATCTTTGGTGTAAAATCAGCTTATGAAAAAACAGGTGTTTATGTAAATGCTATGAGAAGACTTCATCTTTCTCAACCTTTAGTTGAGACTGATTTACCAGATGATTGGGAAGTTTTAAGAGATATTGAAAATAAAATCAATGGTGAGTTTGAGTATAAAGATAGTGAAGATGTATGGAATGAAGCTAAAGAAGCAGTAGCAAATAGATTTTCAGGTGCAACATATCACAAACTTTCAAAAAATAGAAATAGAGGGATGCAGTGGCCAATCAAAAAAGATGACACTCCAATACTTCATACAGAGACATTTAGAACACCAGATGGAAAAGGTAAATTTACTTATAACCAATATAGATTAAGAGAGCAAATCAAAAAACTTGTAAATAATGAAGAGTTTGCTAAAAATGAGTTCTATTTAACAACAGGAAGAACAATAGTTCAATACAACAATGCTGCACAAACACAAAGAAGTGAAGCTTTAAATTCTAAATATGATAGGGATGTTGTTTTAGCATCAATTGAAGATCAAGATAGAATTGGAAGTGATCAAATCATCATGAGAACACAATACGGTGAAACAGCAGTATTGCCTGTAAAATATGTAAAAACTATGAAAAAAGGAACACTATTTACAACATTTCATCATGCTGCATCTAAAGTTAATTATATTTTTGGTGATGAGGCTGATGAGTTGATTATGACTGCTAAGTTTAAATCAATTAGAGTTGAACTAGAAGCTATTTAATTTTAATAAAAGGATAAAGAATGAATAAATATTGTAATAATTCAAAGATTTATGAATCAAATTGTATTCCAAAAACTGTAAATGCATCAATTGCTGTTTTAACACCAAAAGATGATAAAGATTTTATTGTAAGAAAAGTGACTTTAGCTGTTGATGGTTCAATGCCAAATCATATAAATGAAATTCAACATCAACAATATGTTCTAAAAGGTGAAGCAAAAGTTGTAGTTGGAGATGAAGAATATCACGCTAAGGCTGGAGATTTTATCTATATTCCTGCTGGTGTTTCACACTATTATGAAGCTTGTTATGATAGTGAATATGAGTTTTTATGTATGATTACTACAAAAGAAGACAAAATAACTATGTTATAAAAAAGATAGACTTTTAAAGTCTATCTTTCCTAAATAAACTCATTTACTAAGTTTGATAATCTAAGTGGGTCTAGTGCTCCACTTACTCTTTTTGCCTCTTTACCATTTTTGAAAATCACTAAAGTTGGAATAGATTTAATCATATATTTTGAAGATAAAATTTGCTCATCTTCTGTATTTACTTTTGCAAAAGTTGCTTTTAGAGGATATTTTTTAGAAACTTCATTGAAAATTGGAGCAAACATTTTACAAGGACCACACCAAGATGCCCAGAAATCTACAATTACAGGAATTTCACTATTTACTATAACTTCATCAAAGTTTAGACCACTTAACTCTATTGGTTTATTGTTTAGTAGAGATTCTTTACATTTACCACAGTTTGCTTTTATATAAGAATCTTTTTTTGGAACATTATTGATACTTAGACAATTTGGACAAACAACTCTCATATTAAAACCTTTTATATTAATTTTTATTAATTATAACATTCTATTTTTTTATAAATTGTAAAGAGCTGTTAAGTATGCTTCTTCTTGATATTTTTTTAGATTTTGTGGAAAAATTATCTCATTTTTCTTTGCAAAATTTGATAGTGCCACTGAACTTATCAAATCAACACTACAAAGAGGATTTAGCTGAATTAATCCCTCAAGTTTAAAGGTAACTGCACCACCTGCAAATGTTCCTTTTTTTGCACGTTTTTTTATATGTATTTTTTCTATATTGTTTTTTTCTAGGAAGTCTAAAAACTCATTACAAAACTTTCTAATATCTTCCTGTTTTTCGTCATCTTCTAGTGTTAATTTTTTGATTTTAGTTTCTATGTAGTTTTTGCCATTTAGTATAACTAATATTACGTTATTGGCTTTTAGTTCTATTCCACAAACATTCATTTTATTCCTTATTGAAAATATAAATGAATTATAGTGGACTATTTTTTTGTAGGTCAATTTTATTGCATTTTGTAATAATTTTTAAAATAAAATTATTGTTTATTTAAAAATGCATAATTGTTACAACTTTTTTCTTTTCCTAAATCACAAGCTTTTTTCAATAATTCTTTTGATTTTTGAATATTTTGTTTAACACCATTACCTTTATAATAACTAGTAGCTAAACTATTACAACCATTAGCATTACCATTGTTACATATTTTTTCGAATAATTCATTGGCTTTTGTATAATCTTGTTTTGTTCCTTGTCCCAGAGCATAGATAATACCAAGATTATAGCAACCATTTGCACTTTCACCATTACAAGCTTTTTCAAATAATTCTTTTGCTTTATGATAATCTTGTTTTACTCCATAACCATTTTCGTATATTCTTCCAAGGTGAAGACAACCTTTAGCATTTCCTCCATTACAAGCTTTTTCAAATAATTCATTAGCTTTGTTGTAATCTTGCTTTACTTCATATCCTTTTTCATATACTGTTCCAAGATGAAAACAGCCATTTGATTTTCCATTATCACACGCTTTGTTATATAATTCAATAGCTTTAGTATAATCTTTTTTTACACCATTTCCATATTGATACATTCTTCCAAGTCTAGAACAACCATCTACTATTTGATCATTACAAGCTTGTGAAAATAATTGATTAGCTTGTTCAAAATCACCTTTTTTTAGTGCTTCTTTTCCTAATTCAAAATCATCACCAAATAAATTTAAGCCACAAACAACTATTAAAATAAATCCTATTATATTTTTTTTCATAATTAAGGTTTTCCTTTTTAAAAATTTATATTTTTATTTAATGATTCTATCTTAATATTGTTAATAATTTGACTATTTAAAATTCTTCTTCTTCATCATCTGTATCACAACAATAGATACATTTTTCATCAAAAAATGAGTATTCATCGTAGCAATAAAATTTATCACAACTTTCACATTTAAAACAGTCATGTTCTTTTGATAAAATTTGTTCTAATTTATCTTCACTTATATTGTTCTCTTTTGCATACTCTTCAAAAATTGCAATTACATTTTCATTTTCATCATTTTTTAACTCTTTTGCTAAATCTTCTAAAGTTTCGATATCCATATCTTTTCCTTTTTATAAATTTGAATTTTTTATTAATTTTTCTCTCATTTTAGCTATATCAATAACTAATCTCTCTTTTATTTCACTAGAAAAAGAGTTGTTTTCTTTGAATACTTGAATTAAAATTTGTTCAAATTCTTCTTCATTTAATTCTTTAGTTTCTTCAATAAGTTTAAAAAATAATAATTTTATTTTTTCATATTGATTATCTTGCATAAATTAAGCCTTTAGTAAAAATCAAGTGGTATTATGTCAAAAAAAGCTATAGAAAAAACTAAAAATTTGTAAGAGTTATATGTAAGTTGTTTGCTCTTCACTGATATTTGTTTGATTAATAAATGAATGATAGGGTAAGTAAGTATCTTTTGTTAAATTTATTTCACTTGTTTGGAACCAAACATCTGCCATCTTATGATTATTGTTATTTGTATCTTTCCATGATGAAACTAACCCTATAATATTTTCATTATCTACAAAATCATTATTTTTTGAATCTAATGATAAAGATTTAATACCCAGTTGAGATAAGGTAAAAAGTTCATCTTTTGAGCTAATACCGTCTTCATTTTTATCTATCCAAACTTGTAATAAGTTGAAAATATTATCATTTGAATCTATTAAATTATCTTCATTCAAATCATATTGGGCTAATGCGTCATAACCATTTTTTGCTTTTGTTCCATTTGTTAAAATTGTTCCTTCACCAAATAATTCAGATCCATTATTTATAATTTCATCTTTATTAATATCTAATACTAAAAAGCCATCTTTTTTATCAATCCAACCTGTAGCTTCAATTTTAGAATCACCATTAATATCAAATTGTATTCCATGACTAATTGATATAGTGTTTATTCCATCATTATTTAAGTCTAATACAATAGGTGAAACATGAGAAGATAAAGCTTCCTTTTCCTCTTTGTCTTTTTTATCATCTAAATGGTCTTTAATCAAAATAATACTTCCACCTACAACAGTTGTTATTCCTATAACACTTGCCCATAATGGTAATTCAGAAATAGTAAATTTTTCACTAATCTCTAAATTTTCCCAAGTAGTATTTAAATTTGATGAGGAATTTATTCCTACTATTGAAGTATTCATATTTTCAGCATAATAATCTTGAATTATAACTGATGGATAGTACTCATTTCCTTCAAAATATACTTCCAAATTATTATCAACTTTTATTAGTTTTACTTTATTTGGAGATTTATTAGTATTTTCATCTATTAGTAAATATTCTTCATTTTGTTTTGCAGTTATAATTTTAGATTTTGTATATTTTTTAGAATCAATTTTTATCTTTCTTTGCATTTTAAACCTTTGATAAAATAATAAAAATAATTATACTAATTTTAACTGTTATTTCACTTTTAAAACAATTGAAAAAAACTAAAAAAAAGGCTGTTATGTTATAATATATGATAATTAAACAAATAAGGTATGCAAAAGAATGGTTACACCAGAAATTAAAACACAAAAATTTATAATCAAATATTTCACAGAGATAATGATAAAAGGAACAACTGCAAAAAGACAGATGATAGCTCAGGTTTACAATAATCTTAACTATATCCTATCAAAAATATCAAGTGACATAACAATAAAAAAGTTTTTTGATAAAGTAGAAGTTGTATGCCCAATTGAAGTATCAGCTCTTGTACGACAAAAATTATTAGATACTCCTGGGATTCAACAAATCCTTGAAGCAATACAATTTGATCATATGTACACATTAGATGAAATAAAAGTAAAAGTAAATGAAATTTGTGCAAGTGAAATTCAAGGTAAAACATTTGTAGTAAGAGCAAAAAGAACAGGAACTCAAGAATTTAAGTCAATTCAAATAGAGCAAACAGTTGGTGGATATATGCTTGCTATGAATGATACAAAAGGAGTGAGTTTAAAAAATCCAGAAGTTACTATAAACATAGAACTTGAGCATCATCAGTTAAATATTATTACATACAAACATATGGGAATGGGTGGATTTCCTATTGGAACTCAAGGAAGTGTATTGTCACTTATGTCAGGTGGTTTTGACTCAACGGTTGCATCTTATCTAACTATGAAAAGAGGAATAAAAACACACTTTATATTCTTTAATTTAGGTGGTGTTGCACACGAAATTGGAGTAAAACAAGTAGCATATTACCTGTGGAATAAATTTGGAAGTTCTCATAGAGTCTCTTTTATAACTATTCCATTTGATGATGTTGTAACTGAAATATT
>CAZDFZ010000024.1:0-7580 GCA_964504855.1 uncultured Aliarcobacter sp. | reverse complement strand
CATCTGCATGGATTTTTGTAACAATATATCCGGCAAAATAGATAACTTTTTCTAGATCACTTACAGAAATATTCAAAAGTATAAGTCAACCTTATATGGGAGTTATGTTAAAAAGACTTATGTTAAAAGCTAGTGAAAAAGTAGCTGATAGTATGGGAATAGATGCTTTAATAACAGGTGAAAGTGTTGCTCAAGTATCAAGTCAAACATTAAGAAATTTAGCACTAATTGACCAAGTTACAAATAAACTAGTATTAAGACCACTTTCAATGATGAGTAAACCTGATATTATAGATATTGCATATAAAATAGGAACAAGAAGATTTGCAGAAGCAATGCCTGAGTATTGTGGAGTTATTTCACAAAATCCAGTAACTTATGGAAGTTATGAAAGAATGGAAAAAGAAGCTAGTCATTTTGATTATACAGTTTTGGATGAGGCTGTTAAAAAATCTGTATTTATAAATGTTGATGAAATAGACCAAGATATAAGTGAAATAGGTCAAATGGAAATTGTAAGTGATTTAAGTAGTGGAGATTACACAGTAATTGATATTAGACAAACTCCTGATTGTATTAAAACATCAGTTGAGACTTTGAAAATTCCATTTTATAATCTAAAAAATGAGTTTAAAAAACTTCCACAAGATAAAGAGTACCTTTTTTACTGTGATAAAGGAATTTTAAGTCAATTGCACGCTCAGTTTTTAAGAGATAGTGAAAATTATACAAACATTAAAGTTTATAGACCATAAGGAGAAAGAATGAAAAAGTTTTTATTTACGCTTTTAGCTTGTTTAACGCTTGGTTCAGGTTTTGTTTATGCAAATCCTCAAATAGAACAAGCATATCATGATAAGCAAAGTAATATTCAAGTTCAAGGTGTAGGAAAAGTATCTAGAGTTTTACCTGATGATAATAATGGAACAAGACATCAAAAATTTTTACTTAAATTACCTTCAAAATTGACATTGTTAATTGCTCATAATATTGATTTAGCAAAAAAAATTGATAATTTAAAAGAGGGTGATGAGGTAGAGTTTTATGGAGAATATGAGTGGAATAACAAAGGTGGAGTTGTTCACTGGACTCATCATGATCCAAGTAAAAAACATAAAGATGGTTGGCTAAAACATAAAAATGTAATATATAAGTAGGGAGGAAACAAAATATGAAAAAGTTAGTTGGTTTATTAGTTGTTGTTCTAATAGCAATAGCAGGTGGTGCATTTTGGTTTCAAAGTAAGATCAATGAAACTATAGCAAATAAAGTTAATGAATTAAATAATAATGGATTTGTTGTAAAACATGAACAATCAACAAATTATATTAAAACAAGTGCCAAAGGTGAAGTAGAAATAAATACACCTGATAAAGCAATTTCATACATTTTAGCAGATATGAAAAATTTAGAGTTGAAAAAAGCTTTAGAATTGCAATACAATGAACTAGATTCTAATACAAAATCAAATTTATTTGAAGGAATAAAATTTGATTATGATTTTGTTTTTGAAAATTTCAATGGAAAAGTTAATTCAAATATTTATTTAACAAATCTTTCTAAAAAAGTTATGTATAACTTATCTGCTGATACAGAAAATGAAACTAGTAAATGGCTTTTAGATTTCTTAAAAAATAAGAAATTACAAGTTAGCATAAATGAAAAAAAAGAATATAAAATAGCTGATATTGACACTATTATTCCAAATGAAGTTTTTATTACTATAAAAGGTTTAAGTGGAAATGAGAAGAATGTATCTATTCCCTTATTTAAATTATCAGGAGTTGGATTATCTGAAAAAGAGTTTTTATTATTAAGTAATTTAAATATTGATTTTGATATGAATGAAAATAAAGAGAGTTCAAAAACAACAGTTGGTATTATTGAATTTCAACAATCTGATGATTTCTTAAATATCAAAAATTTAGTGATGAATTCAACTTATGAAAAAACAGATAAAAATATCAATACACAAAGTGAAATAGGATTTGATGAGGTTATAGCTAAATCATATAATCAAGAGGCATTAAATCTTAAAAAATCATCATTGAAAGTTAATATTAATAATCTACCGGCAAAAACTATAGAAGAAGTTAGTCAATATTTTAAACAATTAAAATATGATGAATATTTAAAAGCTTTATCTCAAAATGGTACAACAATACAAGCATCTGGAAATGCTTCAAATTATGGTATTAAAAATCAAAAGATTTTTAATACTTTAAAATTTGATTTATCTTTAGGATTAAATAAAAATGGTTCAATAACAGAAGCAAAAAAAGTTAATGATATTTTTGATAATGCTAAAATAACTATTGATTTAGATAGCGAAGCAGCTCAAAATGCTAAAGGACTTTTAAGTTTATCTCCATATGGAGCTCAAATTGATTTTGTTGATACAACTGATAATTTAAAAAGATATGAAGCAATTTTAAAAAATGATGGTGTTTATGTAAATAATAAAAAAGTAGTTGAAGAGAGTGAACTTTTACTTCCAAATAAAGAAGAACAAGTAATTGATGATGCTCCTATTCAAAAAGTGACTCAAAAAAATTTAACATATACTTATAAAATGATTGATGAAAATCTTTTAAAACTTGATATTAAATATAATACAAATTTAAAAGTTGTTTCAAGTGGTGGTATCTCAGTTTCTTTTCCTCAATTTGCTGATGCTACAAGAATAATTAAAAATGAAACAAAAACATTTAAAAATATTAATTACTACAATGCAGGTAGTGAAATTTGGAATGGTGGATTACAACAAAATATTGTATCTTCATATTTATTAGTTGAAGGTTGGGATGACAACTGGAAAAATAAAGAAGAGTTTAAAACTCTTAGTTTGATTATTGATGTAAATGGTTTAAATACATTAGAAGTGAATTTAAGAGCTGGTGCTTTAAATGAAATAGATATTAAAGAAACAGCATCTGAAATTGTTCCTGTATCTGGAGATTTAGATCAACAAAACTATCCAATAAATTTTATTGAAATACCTATTTTAAGAACAAAATAGTGAAAGAAAAGATATATTTAATTCCAGGGCTTATGACAGATCATAGGCTTTGGAGTAGATTACTTCCTATACTACAAAACGAATATGAATTAGTTCATATTCCTATTCCTCATAGTCAAGATTTTGATGAAATTATTGATATTTTATTTGATATATTTAAAGAAGAAAAAGTAAATCTTTTAGGATTTTCTTTAGGTGGTTATATTGCATCTTATTTTGCAATAACATATCCAAATAGAGTTAATAAACTTTTTACAGTTGCTGCGACTCCTGGAAATTCAACAGAAGCTGAAATTGAAAGAAGAAAAGAAAAATTTGTTGCTATTGAAAAAAATGGTTTTACAGGTTTAACTTATGAAAAAGCAAAATCACTATTAGAAGAAAAAAATCAAGAAGATATTGAATTAATCGAAATAATTCAAGATATGTTTATGGATTTGGGAAAAGAGACTTTTATATCTCAACTTACAAGTACTTTTTACAGAAAAGATTTATTTGAAGATTTAACAAATCTTGATATTCCAATTTGGTTTTTTTATAGTAATAATGACCGACTTTTAAATAAAGAAGCAATTAAAAACTTACTTTTAGATAATCATAATATGAAAGTGATAAATAGAGATGGAACAAGTCATAATATCCCTTTAGAAGAGCCAGAACTTTTAAGTTCTTATATTAGAAATTGGATGAGAGCTTAAAAATGAATAGTTAAAAACTAATTTAGAAAAAATTAAATTAGTTTATTAACAGAATCTTTCATAATTGCTTTTTCAATTAAAATAAATCCAAATGGAATTATTGAATAAACAAAAAGTTTAAAACAAAAAGAGTTTTCCCACTTATATGTTCTTAAAGACATAACTAAAGCCAAAACAAATAGTATAAATAAAATTCCATGAGTCATTCCAACAATTTTTACAGCCAGTGGAATACCTGCTAGGTATTTAAGTGGCATAGCGATAAATAAAAGTATCAAAAAAGAGATACCTTCTATAAGTGATATGAGTCTAAATTTTGAAAAAATAGTGTTATTAAACATAACTTTCCTTTAAAATAAAAAGGGAGTATATTTAAGTTTGGTTTATAAAAAGTTAATAAACACTATTTCTCAAATTTATTTTAATATAATAGTATGATCCCTTAATAACATTCCAGTACAAACTGTACCTTCAACAATTTTATCATTTTTTTTAGCTATAAAACCTGTACTTTCACTATCTTTATTTCCACATACAAAAAATTTGTAACCAGTTATTGTTATATCAGTATAACCTTGTTTTATTAAAAATTTTTCTGCATTTTCTTTATCTGTACAACCAGAAAATAATATTATTGATAATAGAACTAACATCAATTTAATTTTCATCTCTAGACCCCTTTATGCAATCCTAACATATTATAAAAACACCTACAAATTAATAGAGTTCTATATACGTATTGTATGCTTAATTTTTTTAAAATGCAAGATAAAAATAATAAATAATAATATATTGAGAGGTGATAAAGGTTTTTGTGTTACAATCGCGAATGAAAAATATAATATTAACTACATTAAACGCAAGATATTCTCATACATCTTTAGGATTGAGATATTTATTAGCAAACTTAAAAGAATTAAAACCGCAAGCTGAAATTTTAGAATTTGTAATAAACTCTTCAATTCAAACAATAGCTGAACAAATATTAGAAAAACAACCAAAAATTATTGGAATTGGTGTGTATATTTGGAATGCATTTGATGTTGGAGAACTTGTAAAAACAATAAAAAAAGTATCTCCTAAAACTATTGTAATTTTAGGTGGTCCAGAGGTTAGTTATACTCCACTTAGAGTAAATTTTGATATGGCTGATTATATAATCAGTGGTGAAGGTGAAGAGAGCCTTTATAATCTTTGTAAAGATTTACTAGAAGGAAATTGTTCTCAACCAAGAACTATTATATCTTCTAAAGTTGATTTTGAAAAAATTGTTTTACCTTATGATGATTACACAGATTTTGATATAAAAAATAGACATATTTATGTGGAAAATGCAAGAGGTTGTCCTTTTGAATGTGAGTTTTGTTTATCATCAATAGAGACTAAAATGAGATATTTAGATATTGATATCTTTTTAAATGAGATTGATAAACTTTGGAATAGAGGAGCTAGAAATTTTAAATTTATTGATAGAACTTTCAATATCAAAATCTCTTATGCAAAGGCTATTTTAGGATATTTTCTAGCAAAAGAGGAAGAGTATTTTTTACACTTTGAAGTAATTCCTGATAATTTTCCAGAAGAGTTAAGGGATTTAATCAAACAGTTTAAAAAAGGTGCTTTACAACTTGAAGTTGGTATTCAAACACTAAATTTAGATGTGGCAAAAGAAATAAGAAGAAATCTAAAAATAGACAAAATCAAAGATAATTTAAAATTCTTATCACAAGAGACCCATGCTCATATGCATATAGATTTAATAATCGGGCTTCCAAGTGAAACTATTGAGAGTTTTGGAAAAAATTTAAATCTACTATATACTCTTTCAACTGGTGAAATTCAAGTTGGAATCTTAAAAAAACTATCTGGAACAACTATTGATAGACATGATAAAGTTTATGGTATGGTTTATAATGACTCTCCACCTTATGATATTTTGCAAAATGATTTAATCAGTTTTGCAAAAATGCAAGAGATGAAAAGATTTGCTAGATTTTGGGATATTGTTTACAATAGTGGGAATTTCCAAAAAACAACAGCTTTACTTTTTGAAGATGGAAAAGTATTTGAGAATTTTTATGATTTAAGTAAATGGTTATACAAAAGAAGTGAATCAACATATAAAATTTCACTTGATAGAATGGCTGAGTTTTTATTTGAATATATGTCAAAAACACATGATGAAGAGCTAGTGGCAAATATGATTTTACAAGATGTGATGGGTGTTGGTGGAAGAAAAATTCCACCTTTCTTGAAAAAAATAATTCCGCAAAATTATGATTTCGCACAAAAAGATGTTTCTAAAGCAAATAAAAGACAACAATTAAGGATGGAATAGATGAAGTTTTTAAATCATTTATCAATAATAGTTTTAATTTCAAGTTCAAGTTATGCTTTAAATATTGATAAACATTTGGAACTTTCATATGTTGAAACAAGTGGTAATACAAATACGACAACTTTTTCTTCAAAACTTGAAGGTTCTACGGCTTTTAATGACACAGAGAGTTTAAAAGTAAAAGGAAGTGTTTTATATAGTGAAAATGAGAAAAATACTTCTGCAAATAAATATAATATTGGGTTAGCTTATAATCATATGATAAACGAAAAATTGTATTCTTATATAGGAATTAACTATATAAAAGATGAATTATCTGATTATGATTACAGATTAGATATTGGACCTGGGCTTGGATATAAAATACTTGAAAATGATGTTCATACCTTAAATATTCAAGGTGGTTTAGATTATGCTTATGATAAGTATCAAAATGGTTCAAACGATAGTTATGTTGCTGGAAAAACAGAATTAAATTATAAATATAAATTTAATCAAAATGTTGAGTTTAAACAAATGATAAGTTATTTAGGTTCATTTGAAGATAGTGAAAAATACTTTGCTGTTAGTGATTCTGCAATTGGTGTTAAAATGACACAAAATTTATCTTTAGGTATTAGTTATAATTTAGATTATACAAATAAAACAGAAAAAGAAAAACTTGACAAGAAATTTTTAACTTCGTTGATTGTAGATTTTTAACTAAATTACCAAACTGTGTAATTCACCTAGTTTATAATTTCACTATATAAACAATAGGAGAATAAAATGACTTTAGATACTGCAAGAAATGATTTACAAGATTTACAAACTATCTTGTCAAAAATTGGTAAAGTTGCTGGTTATGTGAAAGTTTTTAATGTAGAAGATAATATAACTTCTGATATTCAAAATGAGTTTTCTAATGAAGTAAAAAGTGCTAAAGGTATTTGGGTAGAATTTGAGATTTTACCAACAAGTTCAATAAGTGTTGTAAATGATGTTATGTGTTTTATCAATGATAATATTGATGAAAATTGTGAAGTCATATTTACTACACAAACAAATGAAAATTTGCCACAAAATAGTGTTAAATGTAAAATATTGTTTACAGGATTGGCATAATAAGGAAGTTTTAGTGAATTTTGAAAACAGAATAAACAGACTATCAATAATACTTGAACTATTAAGTAAAGGCTATGAGTTATCGACACCAAATCTAGTTGAAAGATTTGGTGTAACTAAAAAAATAATTCAAACTGATTTTAAAGAGTATCTTTTACCTTTGTTTTTAGATGAAAAAATCTATTATGATTACTCTTCTAAAACATATAAAGCAAAAAACAATTTTTTAACAAAAACTTTGTTTAGTTCTGATGAACTTTCAATCATAGCCATATTAAAAAATAAATCAAAAGATAAATATAGCGATATTGATTTAAGTTCAAAAGTTGATACTTTGTTTTTAAAATTTGAAGATGAACTTACAAACACTCTTTATCAAAAATCATCTGTTGAAAAGATAGATAACTTCAAAGATGAAATA
>CAZDFZ010000023.1:0-14103 GCA_964504855.1 uncultured Aliarcobacter sp. | reverse complement strand
AGAAGTACTAATAAAACATCTATAAATGGGATAACATTTATTGAATCATATTTCTTCAGTTTCATATAAACTCTCCAAAACTTCAGCATATCTGCCTAAAATATTATAAAAAATTTGAGAAACAATAGCAACAACTAATCCAACAGCTGTTGCTTTTAAAGCTAATGCTAATGATTCCATAATTTTTGTTGCTTCAATTTGCCCATTACTCATAGTCATAAATGTAAGCATAATTGCCATTACTGTTCCTAAAAGTCCAATATATGGTGAATTTGATGCAATTGTACCAATAATTGTTAGGTGTTTTGTAAGTGCAACATCTAATTGTTTTTTATTTTTAAAACTTTTTAAATTTATTCTTTTATAAAAAATTACTCTTTCTATAAAAAACCAAACAGCAATAAAGCTCATGAACAAAAGTAAGGCAATTACACCATAATCTACTAAATATTTTAGGGTTTCTATATTCATACTCATTTTAATCCTTAATTTAATAATTAGTGAAATCTTAATACAATATTGATAATAATTATCTTAATTGAAATTTGATTAATATTCTGTTAAAAAAGAAACTATATAATTCAATTAAATTAAAAGGAGAAAAATTTGAATAAAATTATAATTCTGCCTCTTTTTTGTTCTTTCATGTTTGCAAATGAACTTGATATTTTGCAAAAGGATAAAAAAGAGATACGAGATATTGAAAAACAAACAATTGAAAAAAAATATGATGCATCAAAAGATGAGTGGATTGGGAAAATAAATTTAAGTTCTGATTTGAGTAAAGGTAAAGATTTTACAGAAGGAATTTCAAATGATACAACAAGAAGTGTTGGTCTTGGTTTTTCTCAAAGTATATTTGAATCAGGTGGGATAGAATATAGTATTGATTATGCAAAACAGCAATTAAAACTAGATATGATCTCTTGGGAAAATCAAAATATTACACTTTTACAAAGCATTTATGAGACTTTATTAGAAATAAAAAAATTAAAACTTCAAGTTGAGCAAAGTGATTTTAATTTAAAAAATAAAGATATAGAATTGGTAATTAAAAAAGTTCAATATCAAGCAGGAAAAGCTGATATTATAGATTTTAATAATGCGGTTATGGCTAAGAATAATCAATTAAAAGAGAATATCTCAATAAAAAATCAGCTAAAATCAAAAGAGTATGAACTTTCAAAATATACATCATTAAAATCAAATGAAATAAGTTTACTAGATTTTAAAGTGATTGATAAAGAGAGATTTTTAAGAGATAGTATAATCTTAAGATATGAAAATTCAAAAGCAGAATTACTTAATATTTCAGATAAGCAATTAAAAAGTTCATATTTGCCAAAAGTTACTTTAAATACAAATGCTAAATATTCAAATAATCAAAACAAAGCTGAAAATGAATCAGGAAGTGTTGGTTTAGCTATGTCTATGCCTATATTTGATATGACAAAAGATGCAAAACTTCAAAAATCTAAACTTGAACTATTGAGACAAAGGTTAAATATCACAGATATGGAAAATGAGTTAGCTTATGAATATGAACAAATAATTACTCAACTTGATACCTATGATGAGTATGAAAAAACAATAACTTCAAATCTAAAACTTTATGATGATTTAATTGTGGCAAATAAAAGTTCAAATGCTGTTGGTATGACATCAACTTTTGATTTAGAGATTTTAGAGAATACAAAAAAAATAAATGAGTATGATTTAAAAATAAATGATATTAATAAAAAACTTCAATACACAAAACTATATTTTAAAACAAAGGTAAATATTTAATGGATACAAATTTACAAAATCAATTAAACAACTATTCAACTAAAACTTCAAAAAAAAGATACATATATATTGGAATTTTTCTTTTAATTTTTGCAGGGATTTCTTACTATTTTTTCTTTATGAATACAACAAAAAAAGATGATGTTTCTGTTTATAATACTAAAAAAATAACAAGAGGAGATTTATCTGTAACTGTTAGTGCAACTGGTACATTAAATCCAACAAATAGTGTTGATATAGGAATAGAAGTTTCTGGAACTATAAAAGAGATATATGTGGATTTCAATGATCAAGTTGAAGTAGGGCAACTTTTAGCAATACTTGATACAAGAAAACTACAATCTGATGTTGATGGTCAAACAGCAGCTTTAGCCATAGCAAAAGCAAGTTTAAAACAAAGCGAAGTTGATCTAAAAAATAAAAAAGTAAACTATGATAGAACTCAAAAAATGTATGAAACTTCAGGTGGAAAATATCCATCTATAAATGAATTAGATGCAACTAGATTTGCTTATGAGGGTGCTGTTTCTATGCTTGAAGGTGCAAAAGCAAAAGTTGAACAAGCTTCTTTTTCTTTAAAAATGGCACAACAAAATCTAGATAAAGCATATGTAAGATCTTCAATAAAAGGAATAGTTTTAAATAGAGCTGTTGAAGTTGGTCAAACACTTGCAGCTTCTATGAATGCTCCAAAACTTTTCACACTTGCAAAAGATTTAACTCAAATGGATTTAATAGTAAGTATAGACGAATCAGACGTGGCAGATATTAAAAAAGATTTGGATGTAACTTTTAAAGTTGATGCATATCCAAATAGAGTTTTTAAAGGAAAAATCAAACAAGTTAGACTTAATCCTGTAACTGTAAATGGTGTTGTAACTTACGAAACAGTTGTTGGAGTAAATAATGAAGAGTTACTTTTAAGACCTGGGATGACTGCGACTGCACAAATAGTGACAAAACAAAGCCTTGATAAGCTGATAATTCCAAACACTGCTTTAAGATTTAAGCCAAAAATTCAAATAGAGCAAAAATCAAGTACTATGAATTTTGTACAACCAGTAAAATTCCCGCAAGGTGAAAATAGACCTAAAGAGATGGGCAAAAAAGAGTTTTCACCTATTTTTATTTTAGAAAATAATCAGCCTAAAAAAGTAATGGTTAAAGTTTTAAATACAGATGGAAAATCAACTACTATTGAATCAGATGAGTTAAAAGTGGATGATGAAGTTATAGTTTCACAAAAGAGTGAAAATGGAAAATAAAAAAACTCTTATAGAATTTAAAAATATTACAAAAGTTTACGGTGTAGGTGACGCAAAAACTTATGCTTTAAATGGAGTTGATTTTTCTATAAAAGAGGGTGAATTTGTAGCTATTATGGGAGCTAGTGGAAGTGGTAAATCTACAGCTATGAATATGATTGGATGCTTGGATAAAGCTACAAGTGGAGAGTATTTATTTAATGGAATAAATGTAGAGAATTTAAATAGTGACCAAATGGCACTTTTGAGAAGAAACTATTTAGGATTTGTTTTTCAAAGTTTTAATTTGCTTGGAAGAACAAGTGCCTTAGAAAATGTTGAACTTCCTTTGATTTATAGAAAAATTCCAACTAAACAAAGAAGAGAGATGGCTTTGGATGCCTTAAGTAAAGTTGGGCTTCAAACAGTAACAAAAAATACTCCAGCTCAATTATCAGGTGGTCAACAACAACGTGTTGCAATAGCAAGGGCAATAGTTTCAAATCCATTGGTTTTATTAGCTGATGAGCCAACAGGAAATCTTGATAGTATAAAGAGTTTGGAGATTATGAATTTACTTAAAAAACTAAATGAAGAAGAAAAAATCACTATTATTATGGTAACTCATGAAGATGAAATGGCTGCATTTGCCAATAGAACAATATATTTTAGAGATGGTCATATAGAAGATAGTTTGAAAAAAGGATATAAATAATGTTAAGTAATGCCTTTTTAATAGCTATAAAAGAGATAAAAAGAAATCTTTTAAGGTCATTTCTTACAATTTTAGGAATCGTGATTGGAGTTGCATCTGTTATTGCAATGGTAATGATTGGAGATGGAACAACTGCAAATGTGCAAGATAGCATTTCAAAGCTTGGAACAAATATGCTTATTTTAAGGGTTGGTCAAGAGAAAAAAGGACCTCCAAAAGAAGATAATAGTTCAAAACCTTTTACTGAAGGAGATATTTTTGCCATTAAAAATGAAGTTCAAAATATAAAAGCCGTAAGTGCAGAAAATTCTACATCTGTAAATGTTGTTTATGGAAATAAAAGTAATAATGGAACTTCTGTTGTTGGAACAAATAATGACTATTTTATAGTAAAAGATTGGGATATAGATGAAGGAAGAATATTTGATGAGAGTGAATTAAGCAGTGGGAAATCATCTTGTCTTATTGGTACAACTATTGTTAAACAACTTTTTGGTGAAGAAAATCCAATTGGTACAAGTATAAGACTTAAAAACATAACTTGTAATGTAATAGGAATTTTAAAATCAAAAGGTGCTAGTGCTTTTGGAAGAGACCAAGATGAAATAGTAATAGTTCCACTTAAAATGTATCAACAAAAAATAAAAGGTAATAAGGATATAGCTTCTATTTTAATATCTATTACTGAGAGTAAATTTATTGATAATGCAAAAATAGAGATAACATCTTTAATGCAAGAAAGAAGAAAACTAAAAGTTGGTGAAGTTGATAATTTTAATATAAGAGATATGCAAGATATTCTTTCAACTATGACATCAACTACAAAGATGTTAACTTATCTTTTGGGATCAATCGCTGGAATTAGTTTACTTGTTGGTGGAATTGGTATTATGAATATTATGCTTGTTTCTGTAACTGAAAGAACTAGAGAAATAGGAACACGACTTGCTATTGGAGCTATGGAAAATGAAGTTCTTTTACAGTTTTTGGTTGAAGCTATTGTTTTATCAACTCTTGGTGGAATAGTTGGAATAGTTTTAGGTTTAGGAATAGGGTATTTTACTGTACATATGATGGAATTGCCATTTATTTTTAATAAGCAAATTATTTTAATATCATTCTTATTTTCTACATTTATTGGAGTATTTTTTGGATATTTTCCTGCACGAAAAGCTGCAAAATTAAATCCAATAGATGCATTAAGATATGAATAATCAATAAATATTAATAACGATTATCAATTTTATTAAATGTTAAGTTTTGCTTGGTTAATATTCCATTAATATTTTTAAACCAAGTAAGATTTAATACATTATTTTAAGAAAGTAAAATGGAAAATAAAAAAGATAAGATTTTAGATTCAAAGAAAATTTTTGAAGATAACAAAACTATTCAAATTGTTCACGATGGGCAATCATACTACTTGAAAATCACAAAAGCTAATAAATTAATACTTACAAAATAGGTTTTTAAATACCACTTAAAAATAGCTAGCAAAAGTAAAGTTCTCCTACAAATAGCCAGCCAAGAAAAAAAATTGACTAATATTTTTCTAGGAGTAGAAATGAACAAATATATAAAAAGTAATAAAAAAAGCACAAATTATATAATAGGTGCTTCAGTTGTAACAGCAAGTTTACTAACAAATCCAATGATGCTAAATGCAGAATCTACACTTTTACCAAATGTTGATGTTGTTGAAAAAAGTGATAAAGTACAATATAGCCAAACTTATAAAGTAGATAAATCATCATCTACAAAAATCACACAAGATTTAATAGATACACCTCAAACAGTTCAAGTTATTACAAACAAAGTTATACAAGAACAGCAAGCAACAACTTTACAAGAGGCACTTAGAAATACACCTGGTGTTACTCTTTTATTGGGTGAAAATGGAAATTCAAATACAAAAGATAATATCTCTATGAGAGGATTTGATGTACAAGGAAGTGTGTATAGAGATGGAATTAGAGATTTAACAAATGCTGCAAAAGATATGTATAACGTTGATGCAGTTGAAGTTACTAAAGGAACGGTTGGTGCTGATAATGGAAGAGCTGTTCCTGCTGGATATATAAATCAAGTTACAAAAACAGCAAAAAATGTTGATGAAGCATCAGGAACTGTTGGATACAACACAGAACAAAACACAAGATTAACAGCAGATATAAATAAAAAAATAGATGAAACAACAGGTATTAGACTAAATGTTATGAAACAGCAAGGTGATGTTGCTGGGCGTGATGATGTGCAGATAGATAGATCTGGAATTGCCACTTCAGTTGGTTTTGGTATAGGAACTGCCACAAGAACTACGATCAATTATGAACATAGAATTCAAGATGATACTCCAGATGGTGGAATCCCTGCTGTTGGATTAAATGGTGGAGCAGCAAAAGTAGATACTACAAAATTTTATGGAAGTCTTAGTGATTATGAGAAATCAAAAAGTGATACTATCACTGTTAAGTTTGAGCAAGATTTAAAAAATAATTCAACATTTACAAACACTGCAAGATATAGTAAAACAAATCAAGAAATGTTATTGACTTCACCTTCAGCATACTCAGCTACTACAAATACAGTAACTAGATCAATGCATGGGAAATGGATGGAAAATGAGTTGTTAGTAAATCAATCAAATGTTACAACTTCATTTAACACAGGCTCATTGTTGCTTCACAATATAAGTACAGGTATAGAAATCTCAAAAGAGAATCAGTTAAGTAAGGGTTATGTAACTCAAACAGCAAAAACTTCAAATCTCTATAATCCAAATAGTTTTTCTTGGAATGATTTGACATTTTCAGGTGTAAAAAGTGATGGTGAAACTCAAACTGTTGGAGCTTATTTATTTGACTCTATTAACATTGGAGAAAAATTTATATTAACAGGAGGTGGAAGATTTGATAAATATGATACAACAAATGAAGCTGTTATTGCTTCAACTGCTACAACACATCCATCACTTCCAGTTGGTACATTAGTTCCATACTCTTTGGAAGATGAGGGAAATCTAAGTAGTTATAAGTTGGGATTGGTTTATAAAGTAGTTGAAAATGGAAGTGTGTATATTTCAAGAGCAAATACACAATTACCACCAGGTGGAGCTAACTTTGCTTTTAGTACAACAACTACAAATCAAAATTATCCAACGATGGAACCTCAAAAAGCTATAACTGATGAAATAGGTACAAAATGGGATTTACTGAATAATAAAATTGCTTTAACATCAGCTATTTATAAAACAGTAGTGCAAAATGAAGTTATGACAGAATCTGATGGAAGTACAACTCAAAATGGAGAAAAAGAAGTAAAAGGAATTGAACTAGGTCTTTCTGGTGATATAACTGATAAGTGGAGTGTAAGCAGTGGAATAGCACAAATGAATACTGAGTATTCAAATGCAACTTCAACAAATCAAGGAATGAGTCTTAGATTCTCACCTGAACATACGGCAACTTTATGGAGTACATATAAAGTTACTCCAGCTATTAGTTTAGGTGCAGGAGCTAGATATGTTGGAACTCAAGATGTAAAAATAGCTACAGATTCAACTGAACTTGTTTCAAAAATTGATTCTTATGTGGTTTATGATGCCATGGCTTCATATAAATATAATAAAAATTTAACGTACCAATTAAATGTTTATAATTTAACTGATGAAGAGTATGTTTCTAGTATGAATAATTCTGGAAGAAGATATGTTCCAGGTGCTTCAAGAAGTGGGTTGTTAACACTTGCATACAAATTTTAAATAAAAAAGGAAAGAGATGATTTTACATATACCAAATGTTCTTTCAAAAGAGCAATTAGTTGAATGTAGAGATTTGCTAAATAAAGCAGATTGGATAGATGGAAAATTAACAGCTGGAAGTCAAGCAGTTAATGTAAAAAGTAATTTACAACTTGTAGAAAATAGCCAAACTTTAAGCTATTTAAGAGAGGTTATAACAAATGCTTTAAAAACAAATCCACTTTTTATTAGTGCTGTTTTACCAAATCACATCATCTCTCCTTTTGTAAATAGATATGAAAATAATGGAGCATATGGAAACCATGTGGATAACTCTATTTTATACGATTCAATAGTTGGAAAAAATTTTAGAACAGATGTATCTTGTTCTTTATTTTTTACAGACCCACATGAATATGAAGGTGGAGAGATGGTAATTGAAGATACTTTTGGAACTCATGAAGTAAAACTTCCAGCAGGGGATTTGATACTTTATCCATCAACTTCACTACACAGGGTTGAGCCAGTAACTAGTGGTGTACGAATGGTTAGTTTTATGTGGGTTCAAAGTATGATTAGAAGCGCTTGGAAAAGAAGTATGCTTTTTGAACTTGATAATACAATCCAAAGTTTAAGAGTAAAACATGGGGAAACACAAGAAGCTTTAAATCTTTCAATTCACTATCATAAACTAATCCAAGAGTGGGCGGAGCTTTGAAAGAAAAATTAAGTTTTATACCAAATGACTTAGTATCTTTAAAAGATTATGAAAGATATGCAAAAGAGATGATGGATTCAAACTCTTTGGCTTATGTTTGTAGTGGAGCTGAAGATGAAATCACTTACAAAAGAAACGAAGAAGCCTTTAAAAACATATACTTAGAGACTTTAACCCTTGAAGATTTAAAAGGTGCAAATACAAAAATAGAACTATTTGGAGAAACTTATAAAACTCCTATTTTTGTGGCTCCCGTTGCTTACCAAAAACTCTTTGATGCTAATGGAGAAATTTCAACAGTTTTAGGTGCAAATGCCATGAATATTCCTATGTGTGTTAGCTCTTTTTCTAGTTCAACTTTTGAAGAGATTTCATCATATGCAAATCATCCGTTGTGGTTTCAGTTATATATTCAACCCAATATGAATACAAATTTAAAGCTAATAGAAAAAGCACAAAATTTAGGTTTCAAAGCTTTAGTTATAACCATAGATGCTCCAATATCAGGAATTAGAAACAGTGAACAAAGAGCTGGATTTAATTTACCTGATGGTATAAGAGCGATAAATATAGAAACTCCAATTCAGACAACTACAAATTTTGAAAATGTTTTTGATATAGTTCCTGTTTTACCAACTTGGAAAGATATAGAATTTATCAAACAAAATACAAAATTGCCTGTGATTTTAAAAGGAATTACATCAATATCTTATGCAAAAAAAGCTATTGAGATAGGAATTGATGGGATTATAGTTTCAAATCATGGGGGAAGAACCATAGATACTCTTCCTTCTACAATAGAGCTTTTGCCAAAAATAGCAAAAGTTGTGGAAAATAAAATTCCTATTTTATTTGATGGTGGTATAAGAAGAGGTAGTGATATTATAAAAGCCATTGCACTTGGAGCAAGTGCAGTGATGATAGGGCGACCTATTATGTATGCCCTAGCAACAGCAGGAGCTTTAGGAGTTGCTCACACTCTTAAAATATTAAAAGAAGAGTTGGAAGTATCTATGATATTTACAGGTTGTAAAGATATAGAAGCTATTAAAGCGTTAAATTTGGATTAAAAAACCGTTAAAAAAGAGATGTTAATATTTTATATAAAATAAGAAGGAGTAAATTTGCATAAAACAATATGGTTTAAAATTCATTGGTTTTTAGGAATAACAGCAGGAATTATACTTTTAGTAGTTGGTCTTTCAGGTGCAATGTTGTCATTTGAAAAAGAGATTATGAATGCAATGAATAAAAATAGTTATACAGTTTTGGCACAAGATGGAGTTGAAAGATTAAGTACAAAAGAGTTATTAGAAAAATTTCAATATCAATTACCAGAAGCAAAAATAAATAGTATCTCATTTTCAAATGATAAAACATCATCAACTATTATAAATGTGGCTGGAAAAGAAGCAAGAAAAGGGATAAACTACTATGTAAATCCTTATGATGCAACTATTCTTCCAGAATTAAAAGGAAAAGAGTTTTTCTCATTTGTTCTTACACTACATAGATGGTTGGCTTTTAGTGGGGATGCAAGAGAAGTTGGAAAACAAGCTGTTGCTATAAGTACTATTGCTTTGATTGTATTGATGATAAGTGGAATTGCTGTTTATTGGGCGACAATTAAAAGAGCATTTTTTAAGAGCTTTACTTTTAGTTTTAAACATAAAAAAAGAGCATTTTTATCAACAATGCACAGTGCAATTGGAATGTGGGTAATACCTTTTTATTTGCTTGTTTCATTAACAGGTATTATTATGTCATATGATGTTGTAAAAGATACACTTTATAATATGGCAGGTGTTCAAAAGCCTCAGAAAATGCAAGGTATGAAATCACAAGGAAAAGAAGAAAATAAAATAGCAAAATTTGATGAATATGAAAAAGCAGTTAATTTATTTGACAATTTTAGTGAGAAAAGTTATTCAACTGCAACATTGAGATTCCCTCAAAATGGAACAGTTTATAGTTTTAACTATACAGATACAAAACACCATTACAATAATTTAGAATTAGATACATCTTCTTTAACACTATTAAAACATGAAAAAATTGAAGACAAATCTTTTGTTGAGCAATTGCTCAAAAGCATATTATATTTGCATACAGGTGAATATTTTGGTTTTATTGGAAAAGTTGGTATGTTTATAGCATCAGCACTTATGGCTTTATTTACAATTACAGGTTTTATGTTATATGTAAATAGAAAAACTAAAAAGAAACGAAAATCGATAGAAGAGTAGTGTAAAACTACTCTTTCTCTTTTTTTGTTATATATCTTTGAACAACGCTATCTTTTATTTTTGATATATCAACTAAAATAAAACCATCTATACAATCAGAAAAATCACTATCCACATTAAAACCTAAAAATTTGATGCCATCATCTTCACAAATCTCAGTATATTGTTTATATAAAGTTGGAATTGATACTCCAATATTTGCTAAAGTTGATTTTAAAAATTTAAAATCTTGTTTTTTATCTTTTAATCCAAAAAGTTCTTTTATATCAGAAAGTTTATTTGAATAAGAATATGGAAGTCTAGGCTCTACTAATCCATCTTGACCATAATAATGAGAATAATAAAAAGTCATGATATCCTTAGTAACTGTTGGAAAATTTGAACTAATACTTACAGGTCCAAACATATATTTTATATGTGGATTGTTTTTTAAATATGCTCCTATTCCAAACCACAAATAATCCAATGCCCTTGTTCCCCAATATTTAGGTTGTACAAAACTTCGTCCAAGTTCAATAGAATTTTTTAAATATGGAGTAAAACCTTCGTTATATTTGAATAGATTATTAGAATAAAAACCTTTTACACCAATATTTTTGAATATAAAATTTGAATCACCAATTCTATATGAACCTACGATTTCAAGGTCATTTTCATCCCATAAAATGATGTGTTGATAATAGATGTCATACTTATCAGTATCTCTTTTTTTATTTACACCTTCACCAACTTTTCTAAAAGAGACTTCTCTTAATCGTCCAAGCTCTTTTAAAACAACAGAATCTTCCACATAATCATAAAGATAGATTTTTTTACCATCTCCTGTCTCACCAATTAGTTTTGATTTTCTTAGTTCATTTATCAAATCAACTTTTTTTACAGGATGAGCAATTGCACTTTGTGTTTCAAAAAAAGACTTAACCCCTTTTCTTAGGGCATAAAGATGTTTTCTATAAAGATTTACTAAAAACTTTTGTTCAATTCCCTTTGGTGAGATATTTTCATTTGGGATAATTTGTCCAATTTTTATATTTATTCTTTTTGATTTTTTCTTAAACATCTCATGTGATAAAAGAAGTGTTGAAAAAGTTTTATTTATAAGCGAAATTGTGTAAAAAGTTTTTGAATTTTTAGCATCTAAATATATTGGTAAAATTGGTGAATTTGAGTGTTTAGCAAAAGTTAAAAATCCTTTAGTCCAAGCTGGATCTTTGATTCCTTTTGTAGTTGCTCTGCTTACTTCACCAGCTGGGAATATAATAATTGCTTCTTCATTATTTAAAGATTCATATATCTTTTTAATATTCTCTTTTGATTGTTTATTTTTATAATTATCAACTAAAATCATTAATGAATTTAAGGCATCAAATCCACCTAAAAAATCATTTGCAACAATCTTTACATCTTTTCGCACTTGTGATACAAGTTTTAACAAACATAAACCATCAAGTCCACCAAGAGGGTGATTTGCGATGATTACTACTTTCCCAAATGCTGGAATATTTTGTAAGTCATTACTTGAAACAGTGTAATCAAAATCAAAATAATCCAATACTGCATCTACAAATTCAAGACCTTTTAGATGAGAATTTTGTGATAAAAATTGATTTATTGAATCTTCATGAACTATTTTTTTTGCTATTTTAAATAATGATTTTTTTAAAAAGTTATCGTTTTTATTTATGTTTGGAAATTTTTTTTCTATTTCTTTTTGTACATCTACCATTTTCTTCTCCTATTTTGGGAATTTTATATGGTTTTGATTACAAAAGGGTGACGAAGAATTCTTGCTCTTAAAATTTTCTTCTATAAACTTATGATAAAATCTTTATTATTTTAAGCAAGGAAAATTTATATGAATAAGTCAAATATGACAAATATAATTTCATTAATAGTGACAATTTTAGGTTATGCAATACACAATGAAATCCTTTTTATGATAGGAGTTTTTGCATTTAGTGGAGCAATTACAAATAGTTTAGCTATTCATATGCTTTTTGAAAAAGTTCCATTTTTATATGGAAGTGGTGTGATTGAAAATAAGTTTTCACAGTTTAAGATCTCTATTCATAATTTGATTATGAATCAGTTTTTTACGCAAGAAGCATTAAATAGATTCTTTGAAACAGAGGTTAATAGTGCTAAAAATAGTATAGATTTTGAAAAAATATTAACTAAAACAGATTTTTCACCAGCTTATGAATCATTAAAAGAATCAGTAATGCAATCATCATTTGGTGGAATGCTTTCAATGTTTGGTGGTGAAGCTGCATTAGAGCCATTAAGAGACCCATTTACACAAAAACTTCAAAAATCAATTATTTCAATAACAAGTAGTGAAGCTTTTCAAAATGTATTAAATGAAGCCATAAAATCACCTGATTTTTCAAATGACGTATATGAAAAATTAAGTTTGATTGTAAACACAAGACTAGAAGAATTAACGCCAAAAATGGTAAAAGATATAATTCAAGAGATGATAGAAGAACATTTAGGATGGTTAGTTATTTGGGGTGCAGTTTTAGGTGCATTGATTGGATATGCTAGTACTTTTGTTATAAGTATGGGTAATTAAAAAAAAAGGAAAAAAATGGCTGAGGGAATTGAAGTATTAGTTTTATTGGATGTTGGTGGTTTAGAAGATGTTGAGAAGTTTGAAAAACATGTTAAAAAAGAAGGATTTATAGCTGTTGAAGGTGAAAAGCATGTATATACAGGTCATTCTACAACAACAACTTTTTCTACAAAAGCTTATATTTTGGAAGTTTTTAAAAAAGGTTTACAAAAAGCTGGATTTTTAGAAGCAAATTTGATATTTTTATTAAATGAAACACCATATCCAGCATACTATTATGACAAAGAGACAAATGATTTTGAGTTGTTGGAAAAAGAAGAGAAATAGTGAAAAATATTTACGAATTTTTAAAAAATCTAAAAGATGAAAAAAGAACAAAAGAGTGTCAACTTCTAATAGTAAATGACGATAGACAAGCTCAAATTGCTTCTGATATAGTTGCATATATGGGTTTGAAACCTTTTGTTTTATCTGATTTTAGAGCAAATTTTGGAGATGATTTACTCTCTTTTTCAAATGAACTTCAAGAAATTACAAAAACATTAAGTTCTTATTACTCTTACAAAAAACTTGACAAAATACTGATTTCTCCAATAAGAACTATTTCTTTCCCACTTCCAAAAGAGAAGTGTTTTGATAGTTTTACTATAAATTTTGCAGATACTATAAAAATCGATGAATTAAAATCAAAACTTTATAATTGGGGTTATTACTTTGTAGATATTGTTACAAGTGAGGGAGAAGTTTCGATTCGAGGGGATATTATAGATATTTGTCCTCTTGGAAGTGAAACTGGATTTAGAGTTTCTCTTTTTGATGATGAGGTTGAAAGTATCAGAAGATTTGATATTGAAGATCAAAAATCAACTAAAGATGAAATAGAAACATTTACTATAAATCCAGCTTTTCTTGCCCTTGATGAGAACTCTTTAAGTGCTATAAATGAGCAAATAGAGACTGTTTCAAGTGATGCATTTATCAAAGATATTCACTCTTTGGGATTTTGGTATTTAGATGAATTAGCTGAGTATTTACCTCAAAATTTAAGTTCATTTATCACTCAAGATGCTCTTGAAGA
>CAZDFZ010000022.1:0-14407 GCA_964504855.1 uncultured Aliarcobacter sp. | reverse complement strand
AAATTAAAAATAATTTAACTATTATTAAAAATATCTTGGGTTTAAATTCCCAAAGTTTAATTATTCCAATTTTAATTGGAGATAATAAACAAGTAAAAAAAATACAAGAACAATTAAAACAAGAAGGTTTTTTAGTGGGTGCGATTAGGAAACCAACAGTTAAAGAGGCAATTATTAGATTGATTGCAAAAATTGATATAAATGAAAATGATTTAACAAAAGTATGTAACTTATTAAAGGATTCAAATGTTAATAAATGATTTGATAAAAGGTAACAAGAAATTTAGAGAGGCTAAATTCCCTAAATATGAAGGTGATTTAAAACAACTTGTAGAAACAGGACAAAAACCTGAAGTTTTATTTATTGGTTGTAGTGATAGTAGAGTTACACCTGATTTAATGCTTGATACAAAACCGGGGGATATGTTTATTCTACGAAATGTAGGAAACTTTGTCCCTCCATATAATCCAGATAATGATTATCATGGAAGTTCAGCTGCTATTGAGTATGCAGTTTCTGTTTTAGGTGTTAAGCATATTATTGTTTGTGGACATTCTCATTGTGGAGCTTGTAAAAGTCTATATCAAGATTTAAATGATTCTTCTGATTTAATCCATGTTAGAAAATGGCTTGAGCTTGGGAAAAGAGCAAAAGAATACACACTTTTAGCAATTCAAGATAAAGAAGACCCAGAAAAATTATATAGAGCAACAGAAAGAATTTCTATCGTACATCAAATGGAAAATCTTTTAACATTCCCAGAAGTTGAAAGAAAAGTAAAAGCAAAAGAACTTCAAATTCATGGTTGGTATTACAGAATTGAGGATGGTACTATTGAGTATTATGATGGAGAAGAGTGCTCATTTAAGCCACTAAAGGAAAATTAAAATGAACACTCATCAAGTAAGAAAGTTACCTAAAAAAACTGTTATTGTTATTAGCATATTAATTGCAATTACATTTTGCATATTTTATGTTGTGAAAGATTTAAAAGAAAAAAAACTAACAGAAGTTTTAGCAACAATTGGTCATAAGAATATAACTAGGCTAAAAGTAATAAATAAATTAGAAGTTGAAGATGTTGAAACTAAATACAAAAGTTCAGTATATAAAGTTCTTTTTTATGACAATGACTTAAATCAAAGCTGTATAGGTTTCATTCATAGAGAAAAAAATGACACTTACACAAAAGATTTTAATTGCGAATAGGAAAATTATGAGTATTATAGAAAAACTAGAAAAGAATGAAAGATTAAATTATGAAGATGCAATTAAACTTTACGATTTAGATCTATTTACACTTGCACATTATGCAAATAAAATAAGAGTTAATAAGCATGGTAAAAAAACATATTTTAATATTAATAGACATATAAATCCAACAAATATTTGTAAAGATGTTTGTCAATTTTGTGCATATAGTGCAAGTAGAAAAAATCCACATCAATATACTTTAAGCCATGAAGAAATTCTTGAAATAGTAAAAAATTCTTCAAAAAATGATATAAAAGAAGTTCATATTGTTTCAGCACATAATCCTCATACTGGATTACAGTGGTATATGGATGTATTCAAAAAAATAAAAACAGCATTTCCAACTATTCATGTAAAAGCATTAACAGCTGCCGAAATTCATTTCTTAAGTACTGAATACAATCTATCTTACGAAGAAATTATTGACATGATGATTTCTCATGGTATAGACTCAATGCCAGGTGGTGGTGCTGAAATTTTTAATGAAGATGTTAGAAAAAGAATATGTGGAGGAAAAGTTACTTCAGAGCAATGGCTAGATATTCACAAGCTTTGGCATGAAAAAGGTAGAAAAAGTAATGCTACAATGCTTTTTGGTCATGTTGAAGATAGAAATCATAGAATTGATCACATGTTAAGACTTAGAAATTTACAAGATATCACAAGTGGATTTAATGCATTTATTCCATTAGTTTTTCAAACAGAAAATAATTATCTAAAAGTAAAAGAGCCATTGACTGGTCAAGAAATATTAAAAACTTATGCAATAGCAAGAATCTTACTTGATAATATTCCAAATATAAAAGCTTATTGGGCAACTTCAACTGTAAAATTGGCATTAATAGCTCAAGAATTTGGAGCTAATGATGTGGATGGTACAATAGAAAAAGAATCGATTCAAAGTGCAGCAGGTGCATCAAGTGCAAATGGAATTGCACAAATGGAATTTGTTGATTTGATAAAAAATTCTGGATTTATTCCAGTAGAAAGAGACTCTATCTATAACGAAATAAGAACTTGGTAAAATACCAAGTCCTTATTTAACTGGCGCTTTTACTTCGTTTTGTTGATTAAATACTAAAATAAATTCAGCTTCTATTCCTGCAGTTGTTTTTAACATACTTAATGGATATGAAATATGTACTGAATATAGTTCATTATTAAGATTTTCGATTACTGTATATAACTCTTTAGGTTCTTTAATTAAAATATTTATAGTATACATAAATCTAGTAATACTATTACTTTTTGTTGTTGCATTTAATTTTATAATAGATCCAACTGGCATTAAAATTTTCAATTGCTCAGTTACACTTTCTATAGGCATAAATTCATCAGTTAAATACTGTTTATTAAAAAACTTATATGTTTTACCTATCTCAATATCTCTTTTTGAAAGAACAACACCTTCAATATTAAATTTCTTTTCAGGAACAGGTGTATATGTTGATTCTCTATACAATTTACTTAAAGCTGGTTTCAATGAACTTTCAAAAGTTTTTTCTCTTAAAAAGTTTCCTTTTAATTCTAAAATATCTTTATCAATTTTCAACTCTTTAATATACATATCTTCTGGAATAGATGCTAAAACAGCTTTTAATTTTTGTTCAATTTTATCATTAAGCGTAATATGATTTGGTAATTCTAAAACATTTTCTATACTTTTAACATTTTGTGGTTTTTCAATACTTGTTGGTCCATTTCTAAAAAAATCACCGTATAAAGACATATAAATTGCTTTAAAATCAACTTTTAAATAAGCTTGATAAGTTAAAAATCCAACAAGAATTACAAAAAAGAAAATATATAAATTTGTAAAATTTCTTTTCTTTTTCTTTTTTCTTGGTTTTATAAAACTTTTTTTCAGATGTTTATCTTTAGATAATTCAAAAATTTCTTCATCTACATTTACAGGATGATATTCTACTTTCAATAATAAATCTTCAGCCATTTGCTCAATTTGTTCATCACTTAACTGTTTCAGTACATAAAGAATAGTAACTTTTTCAACAAATGTATTGCTTTTTTTCTCATAAAATGAATTTAATGTATTGTGAATTATTTCATTCAATTCTAAATAAAATATTTCATCAAAAAGCTTTTGTCCTTCAATATCATCTTCATAAAAATGTGTTTTTTTAATATTATCAAAAGATGGTAAATCGGAAATTGTATTATGCACAATTATTCCACTTGCATCAAGAATTACTATAAAAGCTTTGCTATTAAATAAAAATACAATAATTTCACTTCTTGAAATATTTTTATCTATGTGAAGATTTATCAAATGAAATGCAGAATAAATATAATCTATTCCTGTTTTAGAGAAATAGTTTTGTGTTTCAAAAAGAGTGTTTTTCAATACCGCGATATCATAATCATTATTGAATTTTGCAATTTCACAATCTTTTAATTTTGAAGATAAAACTTTTGGAACAAGCTTTGTTGTATCATTTATCAAAAGAGTTGATATAAAAGTATTATCAATTTCTTTTTGTGAAGCATTTAATTTATATGTAATATCTAATGGTAAAATTGCATTATTTTCTACTAAAAAAACAGAATTATTTGTATCTACAATTTGCTCATTATTAAACTTTTTATAATCTACTTTTAACTGATTATCATGTTTTACAGCATTGATATATAAAGACTCTTTTGTAAACATATATTTTCCTATCTAACTTCTTCTAAATTATTGCATTTATTAGCATTTTATTTTTAATAAAATCCCTTGCTTCTTCAAATCCCATTTCACTTATATCAAATGGTTCTGACATATAAAAATCAACTCTTCCAAATGGTTTAGGCAAAACAAATTTATCCCAAGATTTAAATTGCCAATATTTTGTAGGTTTTGAATTTAATACAACTATTTTTGCAGCACTTTTTTGAGCAATTGCGATAACACCATCAGCAACACTAAACCTAGGTCCTCTTGGTCCATCAGGTGTTAATGCAACATCATTACCTGATTTAATCTCTTTGATTGTACTAATTAATGCTTTAGTTCCACCTTTTGATGATGAACCTCTAATTGATTCAACTCCAAATAATGAATAAATTTTTGAGATTATCTCTCCATCTTTACTTTGACTAATCATAGTTTTAACTATTCCATTAGGTCTATTCTGAAAGTAATTTATAGGACAAGAAGTTAAATCCCCATGCCAAGCTACAAATATAAAAGCTTCATCATTTTTCAAAATGGGATGATGAAAAACTTTTTTATTTGTTAAATAAATCAATCTTACCAAAAAATATAACACATAAGGCAATATATTAAATTTGATATAGTTTTTCATTAAGAAACTATTTCACCTTTTAAAGATGTTCTTGATGATTCAACGATTTTTACATTTACAAATTTACCCAAAAGTTCATCACTTCCTTTTGTAAATACTTGTAAATAACTATCTGTAAATCCACAAACTTCACCATTTGGTTTTAAACTTTCAACTAAAACATTTAAAGTTTTTCCAATATAACTAGGCATAGTATCTTCAAGATGTCTTTTATGAAGTTCAATCAACTCTATTAATCTAGCACTTCCAATTTCATCAGGAATTTCTCTATCAGCAAAATTTAATGCTTCAGTTCCAGGTCTTGGAGAGTATTTAAAGTTAAAAATTTGATCAAATTTAACTTGATTCACAACATCAAGAGTATCTTCAAAGTCTTTTTGAGTTTCACCTGGAAATGCAACAATTATATCTGTTGTAATTCTAAGATTTGGAACTAATGCTCTTAATTTAGCAGCTCTATTTAAAAACCACTCTTTTGTATATCCTCTTTTCATAGCTCTTAAAATTTCTGTTGAACCACTTTGTAAAGGCATATGAATACATTTTGAAATTTTGTCATTTTTAGCAAATTCTTCAATAAAATCATCATCCATATGTAAAGGATGAGGGGAAGTAAATCTGATTCTTTCAAGTCCTTCAACTTTTGAAACATCTTGTAAAAGATTTGTAAAAGTATATTTACCTCTACCATCAGAAAAATTCTTTCCATAAGAATTTACATTTTGACCTAAAAGCATAACTTCTACTGCACCTTGTTCAACAGATTTTTTAACCTGCTCAACAATCATTTCAGGTGGAATAGAAATCTCTTCACCACGAGTGCTAGGAACGATACAATAAGTACATTTTTTATCACAACCAACAGAGATATTTACACTTGCTCTATATTGATTTGTTTTTGCAGTTGCAAATTCGTAAGTTGATTCATCATTATCAATTGAAACTTCAACTGAACCTTTTTTATCAACCACATCTTTAATTTTTGAAATATTTCTAGCACCAACAACAAAATCCACATAAGGTGCTCTTTTGATTATGTCATGACCTAAATGAGAAGCTGTGCATCCACAAACACCAATTTTTGCACCCTCTTTTTTCTTTTTATTAAATTGCCCTATTTCTGAAAAAAGTTTTTGTACAGGTTTTTCCCTAACAGAACAAGTATTAATAATAATTAAATCAGCATCTTCGATTTTATCTGTTTGCGTGTAGTTTTTGTGTTTTTCTAACTCTGAAGCTATATGTTGGCTGTCAGTGTCATTCATCTGACAACCTAATGTTTGTATAAATAATTTTTTATTTGAACTCATATTTTTATTTACTTAAATACCTAGATATTAAAGTGCATGAACCTCATACATATACTCATCATCTGCTAAACCATATCGCACATCTCTAAAATATACATTGTTTCCTTCTGCTTCTAAAGCATCAACCAATGCCATCATATCTTTGTGTGAATTATCTCTATCAAAATAAAAAATCTTTTGACCATCTTTTTTTAAATCTTCTTTGATTTTATCTAATTGAACTTTTTTTGGTTTTTCATTTAATTCATTTCTTGCAAATAATAATTCCATTTATTAAGCCTTTTTCTTTTTTAATTGTTCTTATATTTTATCTCAAAATTACTTTAATTTCTATAAAAGGCTATTTTAGCTATACTAATAAACTACACTACATTGAAAATCAAAACAATCATTTCAATGTCAACAAATAAAAGGTTATTAATGGATAAAATAATAGATATTTTAGATTCAATCGCTTATGAAAAAGGTCTTAAAATTGAAGATGTTGAAAATGCACTAAAAGAAGCATTAATCAAAACTGCTCAAAAAATGGTAGATGAAACATTAACTTTCGATGCAAATATTGATAGAGCTAATAGAAAACTTGAATTATTTCAAAAGATTGAAGTTGTATCTGAAGATGATGAAAGATTACTTGCAAATGCAGTAAATAAATATGGTGAAGCAATCAACTATGAAAATTTTATTACTATTGATGAAGCAAAAGAAATAGACCCAGATTTAGAAATTGGTGATTTTATGAACTACGATTTAGAGTTCGAAAATATGGGGAGAAATGCTGCAACTATTTTACATAGTAATTTTGAATTCAGACTTCAAAGATTTATAGAAGAAAATCTTGTTAGTAAATATAAAGATAAAATTGGAAAAACTGTTTCAGGAACAGTAACAAGAATTGATAAACAAGATAATACATTTATTGAAATTGGTGAAGTAAAAGGTATTTTACAAAGAAAAAGTAGAATCAAAGGTGAAACTTTTAGAGTTGGTGATGTTGTAAAAGCTGTTGTTAAAGGTGTAAATATCGATAAAACGAATGGTTTATTAATCGATATTTCAAGAACTTCTCCAAAATTCTTAGAAAATCTTTTAGTACTTGAAGTTCCTGAATTAAAAGATAAAAAAGTAAATATTGAAGCAAGTGCTAGAATTCCTGGTACAAGATCAAAAATTGCACTTTCTACAATAGATCCTCAAATAGATGCTATTGGTTCTGTTGTTGGAGTTAAAGGTGTTAGAATCGGTTCTGTTTCAAAACAACTTCATGGAGAAAACATTGATTGTGTTGAATTTTCTACAATTCCAGAAATGTTTATCTCAAGAGCATTATCTCCAGCACTTGTAAGCAGTGTAAAAATTGAAACTCATCCAAGTCACGGAGAAAAAGGTAAAGCAATTGTTACAATTCCAAGTGATCAAAAATCAAAAGCAATTGGTAAAGCTGGTTTAAATATCAGACTTGCATCAATGCTTACAAAATATGATATTGAATTAATTGAAATAGCATCAATTGGTGCTTCTTCAAATAGTAATGATAAGATTACTGTTCCTGAAGAGAAAACTACAGATGTTGCATCATTAGAAGCACTATTTAAGTAATATGAAACTACATATTTACGACTCAGTAAAAAAGGAAAAAATAGAGTTTAACTCTATTGTTCCAAATGTAGCTAAAATTTACATTTGTGGACCAACTGTTTATGATGATTCTCATCTAGGACACGCAAGAAGTGCCATAGCTTTTGATTTACTTCATAGGGTTTTAAAAGCCAATGATTATGAAGTTATAATGACTAAAAACTTCACAGATATTGATGATAAAATCATCAAAAAAATGAATGATTCAAATAAATCACTTGAAGAGATTACAACTACTTATATAAACGCTTATAAAGCTGATATGAAAGCTTTAAATATTTTAGACAATACTATTGAACCAAAAGCAACTGAAAATCTTGAGAGCATGAAAAAGATGATTTCAAATCTTATCTCAAAAGATATTGCTTATAAAACAAGTGATAGTGTATATTTTGATACATCAAAAGACAACTCTTATGGTTCTTTATCAAACAAAGCTAGTGATGAAAATTCAATTGCTAGAGTTGAAGGAAATATTGAAAAAAGAAATCCATCTGATTTTGCTTTGTGGAAATTTGCAAAAGTAAATGACGTAAGTTTTGAAGCACCTTTTGGACTTGGGCGACCAGGTTGGCATATTGAGTGTTCTGCAATGATTGAAAAACATTTAGCTTATAAAGATCAAGAGTTTCAAATCGATATTCATGGCGGAGGAGCTGATTTACTTTTCCCTCATCATGAAAATGAAGCTGCCCAAACTAGATGTTCAAGTGGACAAAACTTAGCAAAATATTGGATGCATAATGGTTTTGTAAATATCGATGGTGAAAAAATGAGTAAATCTTTAGGAAACTCTTTTTTCCTAAAAGATGTTTTAAAATCATATTCAGGTGAAGTTATTAGATTTTATCTAATGTCTGCACACTATAGAGCTAATTTTAATTTCAATGAAGAAGATTTAATCGCTTCTAAAAAAAGACTTGATAAGCTTTATAGAGTTAAAAAAAGAGTTTATGCCATTGAATCTGAAATATCAAATGTGAATAAAAAATTTAAAGATGATATTTTAAATGCTTTAAATGATGATATGAATACATCAATTGCGCTATCAATAATAGATGAGATGATTGGAAATGCAAATGATAAATTAGATTCTAATCCAAAAGATAAGAATTTAAAAAAAGAGTTAATCGCAAATATTTTATTTATCAATAATATTTTAGGAATAGGATTTAATGATGCTTATGAATATTTCCAATTTGGAATAGATGAACAAACAAAATCTAAAATCGAAGAATTAATCACAAAAAGAAATGACGCTAAAAAAGAGAAAAACTTTGAAGTTGCAGATGCAGTTAGAGATGAATTAACTAAGCTTGGAATTTCTTTAATGGATACAATAAATGGAACGGTTTGGGAAAAATAATAAATTTTTCTCACTTTGTTCTAATAATTTTGGCATCATCTTACCTATTTCTTTAAAATCATATTCAAAACTTTTTACTACTACTTTATAAAGCTCATGTTCTTTGTATCTTTCATGCCAAATAGTTTCTTTACCTTCAAAAGTATTATAATATTCGAATCTTAACCTTAAAGCTTGTTTTAATTGATCTTCCATAAATATTTCTCTTTTTAATAAAAATAAAAAAAGGGAAGAAGTAAACTTCTCCCCTTTAAATTACTAAACTAAATCTTAGTAAAATGATCTTGCATATGCAGAATCAGTAATGTTTTTAGTATCAACAATATAAGGAACTAACGCCATATGTCTAGCTCTTTTGATTGCTTTTTCTACCATTTCTTGTGAATTTTTAGAATTACCAGTAAGTCTTCTAGGCATAATTTTACCTCTTTCACTCATAGATAATTTTAATAATTCTGTATTTTTATAATCAATGAAATCAACTTTCATTTCAGTATATTTACAATATTTTTTTCCGTATTTTCTTCTTTCTGCCATTTGATTTTCCTTTTCTAAAACGGTATTTCGTCTTCGTCTATATCAATTTCAGGTATTCTTTGCTCAACTCTTGGTTTTGCTTGATTCATACCACCGTAGCTTGCTGGAGAAGATGGTTCGTCGTATTGACCTATTGGTTGATTATAAGATCCTTGCGGATTATAACCTTGGTTATCCCCAATATTCATTGAATCACTCTTCGCATCTAACATTTTCATAGCATCTACTCTTAAAGAGTGTCTACTTCTTGTTGATCCATCTTGAGCTGTCCATTGTTCAAATACAAGTCTTCCCTCTAATAAAACTTTAGAACCTTTTTTTAAGTATTGATTAGCAACCTCAGCAGATCTACCAAAAATATTGAAATCTAAAAAACAAACTTCATCTTTTTGTTCACCAGTTGAAGATTTGTATTTATAAGATGTTGCAACTGCAGATTTTGCTATTGCAGAACCTGAAGGTAAATATCTTAATTCAATATCTCTTGTTAAATTTCCTACCATTATTACTTTGTTATACATGTAAGGTTCCTAAAATTTATTATTTGTTAGCTTTTTTAGCTGCCTCATCGCTCATTTTAGTCCATGATACAACTTCTTTTTTTGTATCATATTTAATGAAGATGAATCTGATTAAATTTTCGTTAATTCTGTAATTTCTTTCGATTTCTGCAATTCCAGATGGGTTTCCTCTGAAATAGATTACATAATAGTAACCTCTTTTACATTTTTCGATTTCATAAGCTAATTCTCTTTGACCAACATTGTCAGCAGATACGATTTCTCCACCATTTTTTTCAATGATAGCTCTGATGCTTTCGATTTGTGCTACAGTTTCTTCTTCAGTTAATGTAGGCTTTAAGATAAACATTGTTTCGTAATGTTTGATTTTTGACATTAATTCTCCTTATAGATTGTGCCGGTATTCTTTACATTTCCTAATATCAGCAAGGATTTCTTTTTTTGTAAAGTTCGAGATTTTATCTAAATAAAACTGTAAACTTTCTTAGACTAGCCTGAAGATACAAACTTTGATCATCAATTTTTGAAGATTTAAAATCTAATTCTATATTTAATAAATACTCTAAAATCTCTTGAAAAACCTCAGGTTTTTTATTAATTGCTAGTTTTGACTTTTTTTCCCATACATTTTTAGGAGGAATAAAACCTAAAATTTCTTTAGGATTTGGTTGACCAAATGCCCTTGCATAAGAACTAATCATAAAAAGTTGTTGAACAAATGAAGTTACTTGATTTAATAAAAAAATCTCATTCATTCCTTCTTCTAGTAATAAACTTAAATCAGAACTTATATCTTTTCCACTTAATAAATCATGTAAAAAATCTTCAAAATTTACAGCTCCTATTCCAAAACAATGAGTATCAACCAAATGAGTAGTAATTAATTCATCTAAAACTGCTAATTTTCTCATATCATTTACACATAATGCTAAATCATTTTTGTGCATAAAATATAGGTGGTTTAAAGCACTTAGTTCTATTTTCATGTCTAACATTTTTGCTTCAAATTCTAAAAATCTAATTGCTTCTGGATCTGTTGGCAAGAAAAATCTCACTGCAGCTGAATTTGTTTTTAGAGTAAAACTAGCTTCCATAGTTTTAAAATCACCATCACCTAAACAAGCAAATATCAAAGTACTATCAGGATTTAAGTTACAAGCCTCAATTAAAGCATCAACTTCTTTTTTTGGAATTTTTTTGTCTGTTTTTATTAAAATAATATTATTACTTGAAAATAAAGAAGATTGTAAAAGTTTGTCTTTTGCATATTTAAAATCATATTCATCAAAATATAATTTTTCTATTTCATCATTATTTCCTAAAGATTGCGCAACTGCTAGT
The DNA here is from genome assembly GCA_964504855.1 of uncultured Aliarcobacter sp. Taxonomy (GTDB): domain Bacteria; phylum Campylobacterota; class Campylobacteria; order Campylobacterales; family Arcobacteraceae; genus Aliarcobacter. The sequence goes on along the minus strand of CAZDFZ010000022.1, from coordinate 3,134 downwards.
GCATACTGTTCTATTAAAAAGATTGATTGCCCGTAAAACATATAGGCTTTAAATTTTTTATTTTGTTTTAAATAGTTGTCAAATTCATTTTTATACATGGGTTAAATAATACCTAAATTCTCTTTATAAATTTTAATATTTGATTGTAGCAACAATTACTTTTGTCACAACATCAGCTGATTTTATTTTTACTCTTAGTTTCGTGAAAAGCTTTTGTCCTTTGTAGTTTTCTAAAACCACTTTCATTCCAAACATTTTTTCATAACATACAGCTTTTGCTTTTTGCATATCAACTATTTTTACTTTTATCTCTTCATCTAAATGTTCTAATGCCCATCTTGCATAAACTCTTTCCTCAAAATCCCAAACAAGTTGATCAATTTTTCTCTCATTTAAAGAAATGTGTTCACAAATCTCATCGATATTTTTTGGGGTTTGTTTTGTTTTTAAAATTCTGTGTAAAACCAAATCTGAATATCTTCTAATTGGACTTGTAAAATGTGAATATGAAGGGAATCCTAAACCAAAATGTCCTAAATTCTTTGATGAGTATTTTGCTTGTGTTTGAGCTTGAATTATTAGCTCATCAATTTCAGCACCTAACATTGATATTTTTGCTTTTTGCTGAATATGAGTGATTGTATCGTGAACATCACTTTGTAATGTTACATTTACACCTAAAATATTAACATCATCAACAAGTTTTGAAATAGTTTTAAAAGGTGGCTCTTCATGAATTCTGTAAATTCCAACCATATTTACTTTTTTACTTGCTTCTATGTTTGCTAAAAGCATACACTCTTCAATCAATTGATGAGATGCTGTTGATGTCTCAACTTCTATAGAATCTAATTTATGATTTTTTAGTCTTAATCTATTTTCACTTGTTCTAAAATCATAACCTTTTAAAAGTCTTCTTTTTCTAAATTTTTTTGTAATTTCATACAAGGGAATTAAGTAATCAAATATATCTTTTTCAACTTTAGAGTATTGATCTAAATGTCCTTCTATTACCCTATCAATTCTTCCATAAGAAAAGTTTTTATGTGAATTTATAATTGCTTCAAAAAGTTCTGCTTTTTTTACACTTAGATTTTCTAAATCCAAATGCAATTTAAAAACATAAGAGTATCTATCAACTCCCTCTTTTAGTGAACACATCTCTTCACTTAATATTGGAGGAAGCATCGGTAAAACTTTATGAGGAAGATAAACAGAAGTTGATTTTTTAAGTGCTAATAAATCAAGTTCACTACCCTCTTTTACAAAATAAGATACATCTGCAATTGCCACATATAAAATATTTTCTTTTATATCAAAATATATTGCATCATCATGATCTCTTGCACCATTTGGATCAATTGTACAAAAATATAAATCTCTTAAATCAACCCTTTGATTTGTATCATTCATAAGTGCATTCACTTCCAAATGTTTTTCTAATCTATAAGTTTCATGGTAAAGATACAAAGATATATCTTCATCTATTTTTGGATCGCTAATATTTCCTAAACTTTTTATTAATTCAAGTGATTTATTTTCAACTAATAAAACTTCACCATCTTGGTATTTTAAAGCATTTTTATTTTCAAGTTTAATGTTCTCTTTTACTGTATGAAATGCTTTATCTTTTATGTAAACTAAAACTTCATTTTTTTTACCATCAAGTATTTTTTCAATTTTTGCTTTTGTTTTACTTCTTGGATTAAAAATTCTTTTTGCAAGGACTAAATCTCCATCATAGGCACCATTTAAATCATTAAATTCTATTTTTATATTTTTATGTTCACTTATTAAATCTTCAAGAACTACTAAATTTTTTCCTACTTTTACAAGGGCAATTTTATATTTAGAGTTTAATTCAAATGTATCATCAGGTTTTTTTATAATTATTTCATCTTTTAAAAATTTATTAATCTCTTTTAACTCACTATTTGAATAGGTTTTACAATTAGTTTGAATTTTTATAAATAGCTCTTTTAGCAATATTTGTTCCTTTTAAATAATCATGAAATCCTACCTAAATTATAGTATTCTTACTATTAATTATATATGTTATCTAAGATTTAGATACTTTTTTGTATAATCTCGAAAAATTTTATATTTAGAGGATTCACTAATGGGTTTAAATGTATACTATGATAAAGATTGTAATATCGATTTAATTAAATCAAAAAAAGTTGCAATGATTGGTTTTGGTTCTCAAGGACATGCACACGCTGAAAACTTAAGAGATTCAGGTGTTGAAGTTGTTGTTGGTTTAAGACAAGATGGTTCATCTTGGAACAAAGCTGCTGCAAAAGGTTTCGAAGTAAAAACTGTTGCAGAAGCTACAAAAGTTGCTGATGTTGTTATGATTTTATTGCCTGATGAAAATCAAGCTGATATCTATAAAAATGAAATTGCTCCTAACTTAAAATCTGGTGCAACTGTTGCATTTGGACACGGGTTTAACATTCACTACGGAAGAATTACACCTAAAAAAGATATCAACGTTATGATGGTTGCTCCAAAAGCTCCAGGTCACACTGTAAGATCAGAGTTTACAAAAGGTGGAGGGATTCCTGACCTTATCGCAATTCACCAAGATGCAACTGGAAATACTAAAGAGTTAGCATTATCTTATGCTTCAGCAATTGGTGGAGGAAGAACTGGAATTATTGAAACTACTTTCAAAGATGAAACAGAAACTGACCTTTTTGGTGAGCAAGCTGTATTATGTGGTGGAGCAACTGCATTAGTTCAAGCTGGATTTGAAACTTTAACTGAAGCTGGTTATGATCCAATGATGGCATACTTTGAGTGTTTACACGAATTAAAATTAATCGTTGACTTAATGTATGAAGGTGGAATCGCTGATATGAGATATTCTATTTCTAATACTGCTGAGTATGGTGATTATATAGCTGGTAAAAGAGTTATCAATGCTGAATCTAAACAAGCTATGAGAGAATTATTAAAAGAGATTCAAGATGGTAGATTTGCAAAAGATTTCATTTTAGAAGGTCAAGCTGGATACCCAAGAATGAATGCTGAAAGAAGAAATTCTAAAGCTTCTTTAATTGAGCAAACTGGAGCACAATTAAGATCTATGATGCCATGGATTGCTGCTAAAAAAATCGTTAATCAAGAAA
>CAZDFZ010000021.1:0-14421 GCA_964504855.1 uncultured Aliarcobacter sp. | reverse complement strand
TAGTAAATGAAGCTATTGGAGTAATTGATAATATAGCATTCCAAACAAATATTCTAAGTCTAAATGCTGCTGTTGAAGCAGCAACTGCTGGAGAAGCTGGAAAAGGATTTGCTGTTGTTGCAGCAGAAGTAAGAAACCTTGCAAATAGATCTGCTGAAGCAGCTAAAGAAATTAAACATATTGTTGAATTAGCTAGTCAAAAAGCAAGAGAAGGTAAAGATATATCTGATGACATGATAAAAGGTTATCAAGAATTAAATGAAAATATTTCTAGTACAATCTCAACTATTAATGAAGTTGCATTTGCATCAAAAGAACAAGAAAAAGGTATTGTACAAATTAATGATGCAATAAATTTATTAGATCAAGCTACTCAAAAAAATGCACAAGTTGCATATCAAATTTCATCAATGGCTGCAAATATTTCTTCAATGTCAAATTCATTAGTTACAGCAGCAGCAAGAGCTTCATTCCTTGAAGACTCATTAGATAAAGTATGTGATGTTGATTTAGTATATGATACTGCTTTACTTAAAGTTGATTTATTAAATACAAAAGATAATGTTTATTCAAAATTAGGTGATTATAAATCATTTAAAATTGAAGAGAACACTAACATTACAAAATGGTCTCAAGAGCATATTAATTCAGGAAAAAGAGTTGATATGACAATAATGAAAAATATAGAGGATTTAACTAAAAAATTCCATCAAGATCTTCAAGGATTAGTAGATTCAAATGCAAATAAAGAATCTAATGAAAACCTTAATAAAAAAGCTAAAGATGTTGAAATGAATGCATTAAAAATATTTGGAAATCTAAATAATGTAAAAAAAGAGGCTTGCAACAAATAAAAGAAGGATTTTTCTTCTTTTATTTTAAGATTGCATCTGCTTTATTAGAGCTTCAATCTCATCATCACAAAGTGTATCTTCACAAGAGTCAATATTTTTAGCGCTAGGAGCCAAATTATATTGATTCTTATCTATATCATTTTTTTCACAAACAAAATTAACTACTCTTTCTATTTTTTGCCTATGTAAATCTTGATGTTGTAATAAACCAAAAATTTCTGAAATTTTATTTGTGATTTTATCTTTTTTATCAAATGAAAGTTCTGAACTATTTATTATTTCTTCAATTACTTCTGTATTATCATAGATTACTTGAGCATTTATTTCCGATTCTTTTATTACCTCACACAATTGAGCAATCAACTCTTCATATGTCATTTAAATCCTTTATATTGCAATAATAAATAAAATAAGTTTAACTTAATTTGACTTAATAAACTTTATGTTATAAAATTATTAATGAATTATTTCTGCAATTACTTCAGTTGCGTAAGAACCCTTTGGTAAGTAAAATTGTAATTCCATCCAATTTTTTTCTTCTTTATAATTACTTGTAACATCTTCTGGAAAAATCCATGCAAATCTTCTTGCACCATCTTCACCAGTTTTTTCTTCAAACTCTTTTTCTATTTCATAAGCTAAATCAACTGAATTTTTAACCCTATTTCCACTTAGAAGTCCTGTTGGAACTCTATCTCTTTCATAAAATTTTTGTGATTCTTCTTCTAAATTTTCAATAGTAAAAATCTTTCCATAAGGATAATGAGATAATAAATCTCCAGTTAAAAGTTTAAAAGGGTGTTTTTGTTTTTTCATTTGTTTTACAACATCAAGTGGAAGATTTAATTTTTGATAAATCTCTTTTGGCTCAAAAGCATCAATTAATTTTGATATCTCTATTCTTTTTGAAAGCCAAGAATTAAAAAGATAACTTTGATAAGCATTTATATACATTTGCTTTAAATTTCTTCTTTTTTCTTTTAGTTTCCCATCTATAATATCTTTACCTTTCTTGTAGTTATCCCCTTCAACTCCAAATCTTTGAAAACCAAAATAATTAGGAATACCATAAGTTACAATTTGTCCTAATACCTCTTCAATTTTTCTTTTTTCAACAAGTCCAACTCGTTTAAGTCTAATAAAAAATTTATTACCTTTTAAGTGTCCAACTTTTATTTTATTGTTATGATAAGTTGTATCAAGTATTTTTATATTTTCATGTTGAAAGCTTTTTAAAGCCTCTTCATATTTTCTATGTACAGAAATAGATTGAACTGTTAGTGCGTTTTTATCTTTTAATCCTGCATATCCAAACTCTCTTGTACTACAATTTAAATACTTTGCCAAAATTTCAATAGCATCCCATGTTGCTAAATCTTTTTTTCTTATTTTTAAAACAAGATGCTCACCTTCTCCTGAAAAATCATAAAGTGGTAGTTCTGTAACCACGAAATCATCTTTATTTTGTTTAAAAAGCACATCAATTTTTGAGTGATTTAAATATCTTTGTAATTGTTCCAACTATTTTTCCTTTAAATAAAGTTCCTTTATTTAAAGGAACCGAAATTTTTTAACTACTTTTACGATACTTGGCTAAAAGTGATGATTTTTAGCCTCTGTTCTATATTTACCTTTTATAGCTTTTGCAAATAAATTCAATTTCACTTTATGCTTTAATGCAATTTTTTTTATTCTATCTAAATTCTTCTCATCAAAAGAAAAAAGAATTTCATACTCTTCACCTGAAGTTCCAATATTCTCATCAATTTCATGAAAAAACTCAAAACCAACTTTACTAGCTATTGACAATTTTTCTAGTTCAAAAAATAAACCATCAGAAATATCCATAGAAGCATTTATTAAAGGTGCTATTTCATAAAAAAATTTTGCTTTTAATTTTGGCTTGATAAATTTAGAATTTATTGAAATTGGCTTATTTAAAAAAAGATTTTCTAAATCTTTTTTACATAAACCCAAAGTTCCAGTATAACAAAGCAAATCACCTTTTTTTACACCATTTCTATAAATTGGATTTTTAGTTTTTGAAATTATAGTTATCGAAATATCAAGCTTTTCATTTGAAATGGTGTCTCCGCCAATAATTTCTATTCCAAACTCATTTGCAGCTTTTTTAAAACCTTTTGCTAATTCTTCTAAATCTTCATTTGTATATGATTTTGGGATTGCAACACTTAATAATGCATACAAAGGAGTTGCATTCATAACTATCGCATCAGAAATATTTACTATCATTGATTTGTAAGCAATTTGTTTTAAACTCATCCACTCTTTTTTGAAATGAACATTCTCAAAAAAAGCATCCATTGAGTAAACAAACCCATCAATAAAGGCACCATCATCGCCAATAATTTTATTATTTGAAAATTGTTTTATAAAAAATTCTTCTTTATTCATACTTTATTATATCAAAGATAAGATTATATATGCGCTATTTTCGATTTTTTTAATAATTTGATAAAGAGGATATAAATTATCCTATTTATTTTATAAAAATTATTGTATAATATTTTTTTAAATATTTAAATAGGAGAATACCATGCCAAAAATTAACAAATATGTTGATATCGATACTGTTGAAAGAGAAGCAAAAAAAGATTTAATTGATAGACACAGTCCATTTATTCACTGTGCTGCAACTGCTAAAAAAGGTGAGCCTTTTGAAGTAACTGTAAAAATGGGAAATGAATATACTCATCCTGATGATTTTGACCATTATATTGAATCTGTTTCATTATTTAATGGTGATGTTTTATTAGCAAAAGCTACTTATGTTCCTGGAACATTAGGAAATGTTAAAGCTCATAATACTACAACATTTACAATCATCCCAACTGGTTCAAAATTAAACTTAGTTGCTCATGGTTACTGTACAAAACACGGTATCTGGGAAGGTACGCCTGTAACTGTTGAAGTTACAGAATAAGCTCTAAGCTCTATATTATAGGAAAGGTAAGAGGTTTTTATCTCTTGCCTTTTTTTATGCTTTATACAGTTTTTATACAGTTATTTTTTAAAGTGTATAATTCTGTATAAAATTTCTAATTGATTTTAACTCCATAAATTTTATTCATTTCAAGATAATGTTCAATTGTCCCCTTGCCTAATTTAGTATTGTAGTGAAGCTTCCAATAGGCAGCTCTTTCTTCAATGGTTTCAGGAATTGGATCACCTTTCAACCAATATAACATTCTTGTAAATAAAAGTGCTAGGAATTGATTGTATCTTAAATCGTCCCAGTTCACTAAAGTAATATCAATATGTAAATCTTTTAAAATTTGTGGTTGTAATTTTTTACATCTGTTTTTAATGTCATTAAATGGAAGTTCATCAAACTGTGTTAATCCCATTCCTGCGCCTACAGTCTTATCTTCAATTTGACCTAATGCAGTTTCAGCAATTGCAGTCTCTATAATCATTTCTTTGGCAGTTCCATATTTGCCAAGACCTATACATTTGCAGATAATTTCCGCATCTTCATCAATTCTCTTTAAATTTATTACACCATAATTCATTTGTTTAATCCTTTGCAAAATTCATTAGTTCTATCTGCTTGTTTTTCATAGAACTCAATATTAGAATCAATTGCAGTTTTATATGCAACGGCAACATCAACATCATCTTTATACACTCTAATTTGAATCGGCTGAACTCTTTCTACTTTTTGTTGTTCAAAACAAACTATTTTGTCTTGAAATACTATTTCTTTTTCTGCAGTACATCCAACAAAAACAAAAACAAAACTAAAAATTAATAATTGTAAAATTGCTTTTTTCATCTGCTTTTATTTCTCCTCTTTTTTCAACAGTTTTTGTTAATGTCTTATACTTTGTTACCACTATTTCTTTTTGTTCAGAGGTAACAGCTTTTTCTTTTGCTATTTCTCTTTCTATTGCTAAAGTTTTTTCATAGGCTTCAATAATTAAAGTGTTATTTTTATTAGCTTCTTCCAATTTAGTAGAAGTAGTTTTTAGTTCTACTTCTTTGTCTTCTAAATCTGATTTAAGATACTTAATATATCCGCCCACTGATAGAACTACAGCAAATAATATTGCTGCTAAATAAATTTTAGGCATGCTTCATCCTTTGTTGTTCTATATTTTTTAATATTCTTTTTCCAGATAACATAACTGCTAATAGTAAATATAAGGCTAGGTATGAAATTTCACAAATTAGAAATAAATTATCGTATATTGTCCCGGTTGTTAAAATAACATGTATTTGAAAAAGTGCTACAAGCATAGGTAAAACAACAATTAATTTAATCAGTTTTTTTGTACTACTACATAGCCGATATGATATATATGCGCCAACAATAATAAATGTACTAGAAATTAATAGCCATAGATATGACATCATTGTTAAATTAAATAACATTTTAACTCTCCCCTATTTTTTTTATTTTTGAATCAATTAAACGATTTAATACGAATGACAATTTATCTACGCAAAAACCTAATGCAAAAGCTACAACAGATGGTAAATACGGAGATTTAATTGACGGTATTTGCGTCACCAATAATTCGCTTGAACTCCATGCTAAAACTAAAGCTAAAAGAACACCTTTTAAGATAAAAATTAAGCTTTCACTATATCTTTTTGTTTGACCTGTAAGTGCAATACTGCATCCTGCAATAGCGCTTAAAATTATCATCATTACATCAGCTCCAACCTGCCCTAGCCATCCTATTAAAAAAGCTGATAGCCCTACACTTATACTTGCTCCTGCTGTTGTTGTTACAGGTTCCATATCTTCTCCTATGTTAATTTATTTTTCAAACTCTAAACTAGTTATCCAACCGCTTTGTTTATCTAAGTTATGAGTTACTCTTGTTATTTGATATTCTTCTTCATCTTCATCTATATTATTTAAAAGAGTAAGAATCCCGCCGGCGAAAATAACATCTCCTGATTTTCTCAAATTTCCGGAAATTAACCCTTGATTTGCTTTTTGTAATTGAGCCTTAGCTCTTTCAATTGCATGTGCTTCATTTTTAAAACTACCTTTAAATTTAAGTATTGGTTCTCCACCATTTGGCGGATATACTTTGGTAAAAGTTTTATTTTCTTTTGTATCATGCCATGTCACTTCACATGAGTTGTAAGAAGTTTTATTTGAATGTTCTATAGATATGTCTGTACAATAATTAACATCTATTGAATACTTTGGCAAATCATCATTTTTTTTATTTTCTTTTATTTTTTTTACAAAATATAATGTGTCATTTTTAATATTGAATAAAGCGTTATACTCTTTGGCTAACCTATTTAAAAAATGCATATCACTTTCATTTGATTGGGATTGACTTATTAAATAAATATCATCAAAATCACTTTTTAATTTTAAATTATGTCTATCTGCTATTTGATTAGCTAATTGTTTTAGGCTTAGCTTTTCATAAGTAATATTTCTTTTTACTTTAAAATTATCAGAAAAATCTATTCCTGTTGCTTTTATTGAAAGTTGAGTAAATGTTTTTGATGTACTCTGAACATTAAATAATCCCATGAACTGAACATCAGTTCCATATCCAAAAAATATTTTAATTTGATCTTCATATCTGGGTCTTGTAAAATTTCCAGAAAGTATTATTTCTAATTCGTCACTTTCATTATTTGCATTATCTGTTAATGTTAATGAAATTAATTTATCATGAATAATACTTGTTTTATCACTTCCATTAATTACAATGATATAACCTGGATTTGTTACCATAGGGTTTCCTGTTTTTTGCTAGAAACTATTGTTATTTCAGGTAAATAAATAATGTCTGATTCATCTAAAAATATTTTTTTTGATAGTTTTTGATTTTCAGATAAAACTTTTTCAAAGAAATCAAGTGTTCCATATTCTCTAAAAACTATTTCATCTAACCTTTCTCCATTTTTAGCAGTAACTTCTTTCATTTTGAACCGCCTATAACTTGTAAATCTATTTGGTATTCTTGTTTTAAAAATTCACCTGTATTTAAAAAATTATTCCTTTTCTTATTCAATGAAAAAATAAGAATTTCAAATGCTTTACCATTTGAAAAAGCCATAGTTACTGCTCTTTTTCTAGCTGCCATTTTTTCAAACGCATTTAATTGTTTTTGACTTCTGCAAATCAAAGTGCCTTTTAATAAAATTTGTTCTTCATGTCTTCCTGTGTTTTGATATGTATCAAAACCGCCTAGATTTTGATGTGTAGCAAAGAAATATGTTATTCTGCTTTCAAATTCATCATAACTTGTTTTGCTTACATCAAATTCATAATCATCAATCATTGCTAACATTATAATTCCTCATCATTTAATGAATTAGTTTTTTTTGCCAAAGCATTTGTTACACCTTTTTGAACATCAACTGTACTTGATGGATTATTTACAGTAACTTGAATGTGATTTGTTTGTTGAACATCTTTATTAACTACATCTTTTTTATCAATAGGTAAGGGTGTATAATTTAACTTTGATTCATTTTCTGCAGGTTTATTTGCTTTGTGATCAATTGTAAAAAATTGACTTGCTGATTTTAAACCATCACCTATTACGCTACCCATTTCAACAGCTTTATTGCCTATCGTAGTTCCAATGTTTGCTAATGCTCCAAGAGTATTACTTATTAGTTCGTTTATCCATTGAAATTTACTTGCTAGCCAATTAAAGAAGTCCTCAAAAGGTTTTTTAATAAATTCAACAACACCAATGAAACTATTTTTTATATTTTCCCAAGTGCTAATAAATATTGCAGTCACACTATTCCATAAAGAACTAAAGAAATTTTCTATTGGAGACCATATAGATACAATTATGCTTTTGGCTATGTTAGAAACATCAATAACTATATTTTTAATTCCAGTCCAGGCATTGCTAAAGACTTGTATAGTTCCATCCCAAAGGCTTGTAAAAAAATATGATATACCGCTCCAAATTGTTAATATAATACTTTTACCTATATTGCAGGCATCAGTAATTATATTTTTAATACTTTTCCAGGCATTGCTAAAAATTTGTATTGTTCCATTCCATAAGCTTTTAAAGAAGTATGTTATCACTCCCCAGTTATTCATCACCATACCAATTGGTGTCCATCCAAAATATGTTTTAATTACATCTATTGCAGAAACAAAAATATTTTTTATTCCATCCCAAATACTAGTAAAGAAATCAGTAATTCCAGACCAGGCAGAAATGAATATATTACTTATCGTAATAGTAAAGATATTGACTATATTTTTTATTCCATCCCAAATACTAGTAAAGAAATCAGTAATTCCAGACCAGGCAGAAATGAATACATTGCTAACTGCATTTGAAAATGTACTAATTGTACTTTTTATACCATTCCAGGCATTGCTAAAAATATTGCTAACATCTGTCCATAAATTGGTAAAAAAAGTTTTTATCGGTTCCCAATAAATATAGATTAAACCTACTGCTAAACCGATTGCTGCAATTGCAACTCCTATTGGATTTGCTAAAAATATGCTGTTTAGAACAATTAGCGCTCTGCCTACACTTAAAAGACCTGTAATAACAAAACTACTCATAAACCCTATTGCACTAAAAGAAAGTGATAAGGCTATAGCTCCAACTACTGCTATTCCTAAAACCCTACTAAAATTTGGAAAAGCAACTACAAAATCACCAACAAAATCACCAATAACTTTAAGCGGTGCAATTACACTATTTAAAGCAGGTAGCAAAAGTGTTCCAAAATTAATAGCTATTTTTGTAATGGTATTACCCAATAATTTTAAATTATTTGCAGATGTTTTACTTCTAGTTTCAAACTCTTTATTCATGCTTCCAAGATATTTAGTCTTATCAGCAACACTATCCAATGCTGATGTATAATTTTCTAATCCACCAACTAATAATGCAATATCATCACTATATTCAGCACCAAATAAATCAGATAGAACACCCATTTGATCTTCTTTTGGAACTTCTTTTAAAGTATTTAAAAAATTAGTTAATGCTTCCTGTGGATTGTCTTCTATATCAGTTTTTAACTGTTTTGCTGTAAGTCCTAAGACTTTTAACCCTTCATTAAAACTTTTTCCTTGTTTATCTGCTGTTTGTAGTTTTAGTAAAAGAGCATTAATAGAAGTTGCTGCAACCTCTGGCGGTTTTCCAAGTGATAAAAAAGCACTACTTAATGCTCCTGCTTGGACTGTAGTTAAGCCAAAAATCTTGGCTACACCACCAATACGACCCAATGTCTCTACTACATCAGAAGCTTTTGAAGCACTAGTATCACTTAGATGATTTATACTATCGCCTAATTCAACTATTTGGGATTGACTTAATCCATATATGTTCATAAGTTTAGCTATGCTATCGCCTGCGTGTTCTGCGCTCATATCAAAAGCTGTACTCATTTTTGCAACTGTTGTTGTAAATTCAAGTAGGTTTTCTTTTGCTATACCTAATTGTCCGCCACTTGCACTTATTGTTGCTAATTCTGTTGCACTTAAAGGAATAGTTTGAGATAAACTTAATAAACTTTTTTCAAAATCTTTAAATTCTAAATCATTTGCAAAATTAACTACTTTCTTTACATCTGCCATTGCTGATTCAAAATCTATTGCTACCTTAAAAGGCATTACAATAGAAGTTCCAAGAGCTAATTTATCTACAAAGCTTTCTTTAAATTTTTTTCTATACTCACTAAGCCCTTTATCTAAATTAAAGCTTTTATCCATCAGTTTAATATTTCTGGTAAGCCCAATAATTGTAGAATTTAATTTAGTAGCTTCATTTGAAGCTTTTCCAAATTTACTGCCTAAATCAATTCGTTTATCTTTCAGCTCTTGTAATTTGGAATTAAGCATATTTGTACTTTTTAGCGCAGAACCAAAAGCATTAGCTCCACCAAAAACAGCACCAATGGTAATACCTAAAGCGAAGGTTTTCATTTTTTATAATCCTTACATTCCTTTACAAAATAAAAGAAATCATTTAAATCCATTCCTAAGATTTCTTCATATCCAAAAGAAAAGGTATAGCCTATCATAGCTATACCTTTTCTCGCATCTTCCCAGGTTATTACAAAAAACTTTTTAACGCCGTTTGCAATGAAGTGTAATCTTTTAAAGATAACTCATCAATTTCATCCATTGTCATGTTTGTTAAATTACCAATTAATTTAATTTCTTGTTCTGCATCAGTTTTTGCCTCTTGAGATATTCTCATATCTCTTACCTTTGGTTCTCTCATTTGTACAGTTTTACCATTTGCTAATGTTATATCTTTCATCTTTTACCTTTTTTATTGTATATGGCTTCTAAGTGTTGCTAAAAAATCAACACCGTCAATTATTGCTATCATGTGGTTTACATCAAATAGGCATGCTTGTTTACCATCTATTTCCATTGCATACATATTTACAGAAATTTTTAATTTTCTTTTTACTTGCTCGTTTGCTTTCCAAGAACCGTCATCAATATCTATGTTCCCTTGAATAGTTGCTAATGCCTGTTTACTTTTTCCATCCTGGAAGATAGAACCTTTTACAGTTAAGTTTACTCCTAAGCCTGTAACATTACCTAATGCCATTGCAGCAAAAACAGCTGCTGAATATTCATTTAAAGTAACATTTGCTTCCATCTTTTCAAAAGAACCAGTTAAAACTTCTCTTTCAAAACCACCAAATTCCTGTGAAAACTTCTTTTGATTTATCTTTGGTAATTCAAATTCTTCACTTGTACCTAGATGCCCTATCCCGTCAATAAAGATATTTATATCTCTCATTGTTTGTGGTAAATTACTCATTTTAAAACTCCTTAACCATTAATATAATTGATTAGAGTGTCACCCCAATCATCTGCATAAACTAACTCTATATTTAATTCTCTAATACTTGGCATATCTTGAACTTTTACAGTTAAATAAAATTTACCTGCAGTTACTGTTGCTTTAGTATTTTTTTCAGAATCAAAATAAACATCAAAACCAATTACTACACTATTTCCTTTTAGCTCATTCATGAACTCAACAATAGATTTTTTTACCCAAATAAGTTGGTCCGCTTCTCTATCCCTTGCCCATTTACTAGCAGTTATAATTGCAGCTAAAAGTCTATGGAAAGTTCTAACTCTATCTAAAGACTGCCATATTGGGTCAATATCTGTTGTTTCAAATCCGTAAGTTCTCCAACCTACATCTTTTACAATCATAGATACTGATTTTTGTCTTAATCTTCTTGCTTCACAATCACTACCTTCCAGGTATTCAATAACCCTTTCAGTTCCTGCTACACCTAATGCAATTCTATTTGAATGATTTTGAGACCACCCAAAAGTAGTATTTCCATCATGATATGCGATAAGCCCTGCCATAAGTGCGCTAAATGGAATGATTTTCCCATCAGCCTTATATTTACCATGACCAATTAATAAATATTTACTACCAAAATTACTTACATAATCTGACACACCGGCTTCATCATCACTAAAATTATCAGTAATTCCTGTTGTCCATAATTTTGTAGAAATGCTGTCCATTTTGGCTGCAACTTCAATATCAGTTGAATAAAAAGGTGCAATAATAAGTCCATTTTTAAGATTAATTCCAGTTAATGGGTCTGCTTTTTTTAATTCATCTAATCCATCCAATACATTTGTTTTATTTATTGCTGCATCCTGGCTTAATAAGCAAATAAATACTACTAATGGACAATTTACAGCTTGAAGTGATATTCCCGTTAATACTGCTTCAAGTGTTCCATTAGCGATATTCTTACTTTTAATATATTCCAAACCTTCATCTGCATTGTTAAATTTCATTAATCCGAAATCACCTACATCTGCAGTTGCAACAATTCCAATTGGAGTTGAAGAACTTATTGTTATTGGTCTTGCAGCAGCTACACCAAAACTTCCATTTATACCAAAGTTTAAATTCATAATTTTTCCTTTAAATTAAATTTTCCACCACATAAGAAAATATTAAATTTTTTACATAGTGCTTTCAGAATTAGAATCTTTTGTATAAGATTAAAATTCACGCTGTTATATTGAGCAATAATTGTTTTTAAAAAACCAGTATCATCTTTTGGAATAATATTCGTAAAAGTATGATGCAGGTTTATACTCATATTACTTCTAATATATTTTTTTATGTTTTGTCTTAACTTTCTAGTTTTTGTTCTTGATAAAATTTGATTTTTTGGTTTTATTTTATGACCTAAAAATACTATTCCATACTTAGTTTGTTGAAGTTTTACTTTTCTATTATCAATTGATAATTTTAATTTTTCTTCAATAAACTTAAAAATTTGTTTTTTTATTTCATTTGCTTCTTCTTTTGTATCAGTAAAACAAATAAAATCATCCATATATCTAACATAATCTTTTGTTGCTGTTTTATGTCTAATAAAATTATCTAATTCATTAAGATATAAATTTGCAAACAATTGACTTAATAAATTACCTATAGGAATGCCTTTTTCACCAAAACCATTGCCTATAAATTTATTTAACAATTCAATAACTTCTTTATCTTTGATATGTTTGCTCAATATATTTCTTAATACTTCATGATTTATTGAAGCAAAATATTTATCTATATCTAGTTTTACATACCAAATTGAAGTTTTTTTTCTCATAATTCTTTGGCATTTATTTCTGGCATAATCTACACCTTTGCCAGTTCTACATGCACAAGAATAGTTATCCATTTTTTTATCAAGAAAAGGCTCAATAACAGAATAAATCATTTGTTGAACTAATCTATCCTGAATATATGGGGCGTATATATTTCTCTCTTTAGGCTCTCTTACAACAAGAGTTCTATATCCTGTAACGCTATAAAGTTTATTTGTAACACTTTCTAAAATATTTGATATATTAGTCATTAGATTGCTTTCAAACTTTAACATTGAATAGTTTTCAGAATGACCTCTTCTTATCATTTTAAAAGATTTTAAAGCATTTTCAACTTTTATAATTTGTTCAAATATCTTTCCCATTTAATACCTTTTATGTGACTTACAGAAAATATAAAGTTTAAAACTAATATTGTTCTAGCACTTACTTTGTCCCGTAAAGGATACGGGTCATATTTCTACCCTATACAACATACATTCTTTAATATTTAATTAAAGACTTCAAGAAAAGCTATACAGTCTGGACGAAACCCAACATTCGTGTTCGCATTAGAACGAGGATTATTCAGATTCAGAGCGAAAAGCCCTGCATTCGAACCATTGTTCCAATTCCCACCACGCAACGGCAACATAAGAGAAATACAACCCTTTAATTTATAATTTAGTAAACCAGTCGCCTAACAGCCTACCTATTTCATCAATATTTTTATTGACAAATTCAAATCTTTTTTCATTGATATATTCACATTGAAAAGAAATTAAAATATTTTGTCTTAACATTTCATGTTCAATATCCAAGTCTCTTAAATCTGTTTTTTTATGATATTTTTTACCTGCAATAAGAACCATTTTTTGCATATTAACTACATTTATTCTTATCTCATTTGCTAATGCAAATTTTTCATATCTAGGGTAATGTCTTAGCATTACCCCTATATAAATTTTTAAATCTCTTATTTTCTTTTCCAATAAAAGATGTCTTCCACCTGTTTTATCACTCACTATCGTTCGCTTTTACATCAACCAATATAGGCTGGACGAAACCCAACACTCGTGTCCGCATAAGAACGAGGATTAGCCAGATGCAGAGCGAAAAGCCCTGCAGTCGAACCACCGCTCCAACTCCCACCACGCAACGGCAACCTTTCGCCTGTATTATCTGCCCAGAATGCTCCTTTTGGATTTGTAATATCATAAGGTGCTATTGCAGCTTGTTTTAAACTTGTAGGAACGGTAACACCTGCTTTAGTTGTCATTCCTTTCCAATTTGGAATGCTTGAAGCCCAGTTTGCAGTTTTTGTATTACTTAAAATAGCTCCTGTATCAATAAAAATACCTGTATCATTCCATTGTGCTTCATCTAAAGCATAATTATTATCTGCAGGCATAAAAATCTTTCCATCTACAATTTTAAGACCATCATTCCACTCCCATACATTTCCAACTAAATCAGATATTCCTGCATAAGTATTATCATGTCTCCAACTAGCAGGACCAGAGCCTGTTAAATGTCTTGCTGTTCCGGAAGTTGTTCCAGGTGCTACACCATCTTGTCTTACTCCTGTTTCATATCCTGCAACATCATTTTTTCCATAATAAGTATTACCTCTTGGTTGATACCCATTTTTTAAAGACCATAAAGCTATTGCAGCCCATTCCCAGTTAGTCATTAAATGCCAACCTTGACCTTTGTTTTTACAATAAGCTTTAGCCGTATCAAAATCAACTGATGTTGTAGTTTTAAATCCTGGCATTGAAACAGGTATCCCATCTTTTACATGTGCTTGATATTGACCGATAAAGATTTCAGACTTTTCAACACCACCAACAATAAATGCAGGATGTACACCTGTACCTAAAGAAGCATCAATATCTTCTACTTTAAATTTTGGAATAACATTCATATATGATGGATAACCTTTATCATCATAAAGTACAGTTACTTTTCCACCTGTTG
>CAZDFZ010000020.1:0-14458 GCA_964504855.1 uncultured Aliarcobacter sp. | reverse complement strand
TTTAACTTAGAAGTTTTTAAATTCCAAGTATGAATTAGTGTAGCCGGATCAATATTGATTGACTATGTAAAAAGAAATTTTAATATTTATAAGAAAGGGATTATCGATTTATCGATAGTCCCTTTTTTAATATGTATGAAGTTATAATTTTTAAAAGATTTATAGGAAAAAGTATGGAAGCAAAAATTATAATAAATGGTGTTGAAAAAGATATAGGAATAGAATTTTTAGTTGAAATTGCAAATAGTATGAGTGATGTAAAAGAAAATGAAGATATTTTCTATCAATTAGCTACACATAATAGTGCCACAATAAGGGAAAAAATAGCCTATAAAAATAGTTTAGATAAAAAAACAATCAAACTATTATTACAAGATAAAGATACTAAAGTATTAGATAATATTGTTCGAAATCAGCAAGCAATAAAAATCTTTGATAATAATAATTTTGAGCATATTTTAAAATATGGAAATGAAGATACTATAATAGAAATGATAGGTTCTTTGACTGAGTACGAATGTATAGAAAATTTAGATGAATGTTATAAAAAGATAGAAGAATTGAATAATGAATATTTGGTTTTAAAAATTGCATCTTCATATACTACTCCAAAAAAGATATTGAAAAACTTATCTAAAAGTAAGGATATTGATATCTCTAATGCTGCGAAGAATAATTTATCTTAGTATAAAAAGAGATCTTTTTATACTTTAAAAGATAAGGTAATAGTTGTTCCTATATTTTCAGAGCTATTGACTTTAATATTTCCTTTATGAATGTCAATTATTTTTTTAACTATTGACATTCCAAGCCCTGTTCCTCCAGAGTTTTTATTTCGACTTTTATCTGTTCTATAAAATTTTTCAAATATTTTTGCTTGTTCGCTAGAAGCAATTCCAATACCAAAATCTTGAATACTAATATTAAAATAGCCATTTTCTATATAGCTTTTTACAATTACAAAAGATTCTTTATCACTATATTGAATTGCATTTTTTAGAAGATTTTTAATAGCAATTTTCAGAAAATTTGAGTACCCTTTAAATTCTAATGTATCAATTAAATCAAATTTAATTTCTATTTTGTTTAATATTGCAAAATTTTTAATTTCATTAATTGATTCATCTACTATTTCATCGAAATATAATAGTTCTTTTGTATTTTGTGTAATTAAATCTTTTTCATTTTTTGCTAAAAATAATAAGTCATTTATTGTTTGTTCAATCACCATCACTTCATTAAGAGATGTATCTAATGTTTGTTTATATTCACTTGTACTTCTATCTTTTCTTAAAGCAATTTCTAATTCACCTTTAATAATTGTAAGTGGAGTTTTTAATTCATGGGACGCATCTGAACTAAATTGAGAAATCCGCTCAAAAGAAGATTCAAGTCTTGTCAATAAATTATTAATTTCAGTAATTAGTTCATTTACTTCATCTTGATTATTTGTATTTTGTAATCTTGTAGATAAATCACTGGCATTTATGTTTTTTAATTCATCTAAAACTCTTTCAATTGGAGTAAAAGATTTATATATTAGGAAATTCCCTCCAATTATTGCAAATATCAATACAATAGGAATAATAAAACTTAAGATATAAAGTAAATTATCTAAATTGGCAATAAGTAATTCTTTAGTGGTTGCTACTTCTATAATTATTTTTTGAGAACTATTAAAATCTATTTTGATTCTACTAACTAAATAATTATTTTGTTCTTCAAATGTAATTACATTTTCTTTTAATTTATTTAAATAGTTATCATTAATCCCTATATTATTAGGAAAATTTGAAGTTTGTATTAGTTTTTGATGATTGGAATTATCTAAAATTCTAATATATAAAGGCTCAAAGTTGTACTCTTTTTCTTCATTTAGTACAACATCAAATATACTATCTTTTTCTTTTAAGTCATCAGTTACATCAAGAATTATTACTTTTAAAGTTGCTTGAAATTTATCTAAAGCACTTATTCCAAGAGATTTATATAATGAAAAAGAAAAAATGAAAAGAACAATAATTTGTATAAAAAAACTATAAATTAGTAATTTCTTCTTTATTGATAAATTATTCATCACTTATTTTAAATCCTATTCCTCTTATTGTTTTGATTAATTTTTTATCAAAATCTTTATCAATTTTATTTCTTAAACGATATATATATACATTTACAACATTACTCATATTTGAATCTTCAAATGAGCTTAGCGCTGAATTTATAGTGGTTTCACTTAAAACTCTATCTTTATTTTTTATAAGATATTCAAGTAATGTAAACTCTTTTGCAGTTAAAATAATATTTTTACTATTACGAAAAGCTGTTTTATTTAGTAAGTTAAGTTCTAAATCAGCTATAGAAATTTTTGTTTGAGTTGAACTTACTGTTCTTAATTGAACTCTAATTCTTGCAAGTAATTCTGCAAATGAAAAAGGTTTTGCAAGATAATCATTAGCTCCAATATCGAGCCCTTTTATTTTATCTTCTATTCCATCTTTTGCTGTTAGCATTATAATTGGTGTTTGAATATTTGAAGTTCTTAAAGTTTTACAAACTTCCATACCATTTTTGATTGGAAGCATAATATCAAGTAAAATTAAATCATATTCATTTACACTTGCTAGATATAAACCTTCATCACCATTTGTTGAATAATCAACTATATAGCACTCTTCTTCTAAGCCTTTTTTTAAAAAGTTAATTATTTTTATATCATCTTCGATTAATAAAATTTTCATAAATTATTCTACAGTTTTTGTTATTAATTTAACTATTGTAATTTCAGCATTTGCTTTATATCTAAAATCAATTCCCCATGTACCTAATCCTTTATTTACATAAATTGCAGTGTTTTTTTTATAAAAAAGACCTGCTAAAAATGGTTGAACTAGTCTAACTAAATAATGAAATGGATAAATTTGTCCTCCATGTGTGTGACCACATAAAAAAAGATTGGCATTTGATAAAAGAGCAATTTTATAATCTTTTGGTTGATGTGAAATAAAAATAGAAGGTTTATTTTCAAGAAATATTTTTATTTTATTTTCATCTCTTTTTATACCAAAAAATTTTGAAAATCTATCTGGAAGACCAGCTAAATGAATAATTTCATTTTTATAAATAAATATATCGCAATGATTATCCATAAAAATAAAATTCGTAAGTTCATTTTTTAAATCAGTTAATCCATAAACTAGATCATGGTTCCCACTTATGTAATATACATTCTTTTTTAAAGTGTTTAAAATATGAAGTTTCTCTTTTATAAATTTTACTTTTGAATCAATTATATCTCCTGTAATTACTGCAAAATCAAAACTTAGGCTATTACATAAATCAACTAATTCTTTTAATTGAGATAAATTAGTTTTTTTATTTATATGTAAATCGCTTAGGTGAAGAATTTTAAGATCATTTAGTTTTTCATTTGTAACCAAAATTTCTACGGTTTGAACATCTGCAAGCATCATTTAAAAATTTCTTCTAATTGATATTTTGTAGAGACAAATTTCACATCTTTTATGAAACCATTTTCAAGAAAATATATAGTTGTTTTATTCTCTTCTTCAAGAAATTTTTTACTATTTTCTTTATAAATAAGTAAAACGTCATATTTGTATTCTCTCATTTTAGGAATTGTAAACATTTTTACAATAACTGATGGAATAGATGAAATATCATCTATAAAAACAGCATGATTTTTATCTAAGAAATCACTATTTCTTGATGATAAAAAATCACTTACTAAATTTGCATTTTCTTTATCAAAAGCTACAATAATATAAGATACTTCACTACCAACAGAATGAATTTTATCAAACTGATTAGGCAGTGAAAAAGTACTTATTTTATCGTCTATTTTTAAAGTAGATGAATTTGCATAAATGCAAAATAGAATTGATAAAATAAGTTTTTGTAACATCTATTTTACTTCATTTAAAGAGATATTATAAGAAATATCTATTTGATTTCTAACTTTTAAAAACATCATTACAGGGGGTTCTATTGAGAAATCAGTAAGATTAAATGAAAAGCCACCCTTTAAAGTAATTTGATTATTATCTCTATTGATAGTTGTTTTAGCCGTAATATTTTTTGACACACCATTTAAAGTTACAACACCATTTATATCATGAGCATTCCCATTTTTTGTAATACTTTTTATATCAAAAGATATAGTGTTGTATTTTTCTACTTTTAATAGTTCATGCATATGCTCATCTCTACCTTTTTTATCACTAACTAAAGTTAATGTTTCAAAGTATATTTTTCCTTTTATCGATTCAATAGTATCATCAATTGTTAAATCCGCTTTTACATTTTTTGTTGTAGGGTTTATTTCACTATCTCCCAAAACTTCAGTATGAGCTTTTATTTCACCACTTTGAAAATTTATATTAGAAGCATTTGCTCCTAGAACTAGACCTAAAATTACTAATAATTTAAACATATTTAATCTCCTTTTTATTTGGTTTATAATCATTTATCATTATTTTAAATATTACAATTAATAAAATAATTGGAACAAATAAAATTAAATTTGCTATTGCTACAAAAAGCCCAGCACCAGAAGCCATCCACCCAATACTAATCATATAAAAAGTAATAGTTTTAAAATCTTTTTTTGAAATAGTTTGTAAAATTACAACATTGTAATATGATATCACAAATGGATAGATGATAGATAAAATAAATCCCTCCCTTAAAAAATAAAATAGATATGAAAGCGCGAATAAAGTCAGTATAAAAAGACTTTTTTGATTTTGTTCAATTTTAAAGAATAATGCAAAAAATACTCCAACAACATGAAATAAAGCAATTTGAAAAGTAAAACCTTCTCTCCAAATAGAAATAGTTATATCTCTTGAAAGAGATTCAAAAAGAGCTGAATCTAAAAATACCCATAAAACCATAATAAATAAAGGAAAATCGTAATTAGAGCTTTTTATTATATTATCACTGGGTAAAAGTCTTGAACCAATTAGTGTAATTGAAGTAAGAATGATTGCAATTATTCCTCTTGATTCGACTTCATAATTAAAAAGTAAAGTTCCCGTTACATAAGATAGACTAAGTGCTAATCCTAATTCTAAAGAAGTAGTTTTTTTAATCTCATTTATAATAAGTGGTGCCATGCTTCCAACTGCAAATCCTAAGATAAATAAAGTATATAGGTTGAAGTTTGGATATATAAAACTCATAATTAATTGAATAATTAAAAATAATGAAATTTTATTTCTAAAATCTATTTTTATAAATGATACTAAAAATGAACCAATAACCCCACCAATAGGAAGTGGAGCTATTAGAAAAAGATTCGATGAAAAATATTCAACAACTCCTGTTTGTGCTATTAATAAATAATAGCAAAGCTCACAAGCAATAAAAAGTATTAAAACTAATCTTTGCATAAGTCATCCTTTTTATAAAAAAAGATTAAATATGTAAATACAAATGCTAAATCAAACAAACAGATTAAAAGTGCTTCAATTCCTAGCTTTCCACTTGAATAAAGTGCAAAAAACATAGAGCTGGCAAATACTCTAATAACAACTGTTAAAATCGTAAAGTTTGGATTTTTTAGTGCAAAATAGTGGCTAATTCCAGTCATACTAACAAAAGTAAATACCACATATTCATAAACACCACTAAAAGTAAATCCCACAAGTGGATATATGAAACTAGCAAGTAAGATTAGGAAAACTCCACCTAATCCATCACTTAAAATTCCAGCAATATTATAAAGCTCTAGTTTTGAATAGTTTTTAAAGTTAAAATCTATTTTTACAAAAGCAAATACAAATAAAAAAGCAACAATTCCAAAGATAGTTCTAAATATCCAAAGTTTTTCACTAGGAACATTTATAAATCCAGCTTGTGTAAATCCTGAAATTGATAAAGCTAAAAAAATCCCACCAATTCCTACTAGATATAAGTTTATAAAAATTGATTTATGCAACTCTTTTATATTGTTTATAAACATAGAAATAACCATAAATAAAACACCAACACCCATAGCAACATGTGCATGAGCCACTATTAAATCATTTCTATGAAATAGCCATCTAATATCTGGAATAAACAAAATATTTCCTTCTATATCCACAAATAAAAAGGCAAATATAGAGATAAATAGGGCTTTTTTAGCTATATTTGAGATATTGCTATCTTGATACCATCTATAAAGTAGTGGTACATAAAGTAAAGTAAGATATTGTAAAAACCACTCTTGATTATATGTTAGATGACCTATAAAGATTCTATATAAAACTGAGCCAAAATAAAAAATAGTTGGAATAATCCATAAAATATTCCATCTTGCTTTAAACTCGCCATTGTTTAAAAGTTTGATTATCAAATAGTATATTGGAATCAAAGCTAAACTCATCCCTAAAGTATTGTCTCCATGTGGACCACTAACTGTGCTTTCCACTTGACCAATAGTTGGATTCATCAAAATCAAAAGGGTAAATGGTGCGATTGTTACGATTCTTAGACAAACTTTTATCCATAAAGGTAAAATCTTATAAAGTTTTATAAACCTGTATAAAGCAACTATATAAAAAAGACCAGCAATTGCAAGTAAAAAGTTTAACTCATAGGCAAAATCATAAAAAGCTAAACCTCGATTTTTTCCAAGAAGTAGTGAAACAACCATAAAAACTAAAAATATATACCAAATAACTGTATATAAATTTAAGTAGTGGAGTCCATCTTTTGAGCTACCAACTTCTTTGTTTATAAGTAAAAAAGGAAGATACGAAAGCATCAAAGGAACAAATCCATAAAGCATAAGACTTATATGAATAGAACGCATATTCATAGGATTTAATGTGCTAGAATCAATACTAAATCCTAAAAGATTTATTGAGTATAAAATTCCAAAAAATAGTCCTAAAGCAAAAAATCCTATAGAGATTTTAAAATGGTAGTTTATAAAATTCTCAAAATTATTCAATTTTTCCATCTTTTACCTCATATATTTTATTTGCTAAGTTCGCAAGAGCTTTATCGTGAGTTGCAACGATAATTGTTGTTCCTTTTAAAGTTAAGTTTTTAAATAGTTCAAAAACATTTAAAGAGTTTTTTGAATCCAAATTTCCAGTTGGCTCATCTGCAAATATGACCTTTGGATTATTTATCAAAGCTCTAGCAATAGCTACTCTTTGCCTTTGTCCTCCTGAAATCTCATTTGGATATTTGTCCATTAGGTTTTCAATATGCAAAGATTTTAAAAGATTGTAAATATCTTCATTTGTTGCTTTTTCATTTGCAAGAAGAATATTCTCTTTTACGCTTAGATAATTTATCAAATAGTGAAATTGAAAAATAAATCCAATACTATTTTTTCTAAAACTATCAATATCTTTTATCTCTTTGTAGTTTGTATCTTCAAAAAACACATCGCCACTTGTAGGTTTTAAAAGTGTTGATAAAATCGATAAAAGTGTAGATTTTCCACTACCACTCTCACCAATAATCGCTACAAATTCAGCTTTTTTAATCTCTAAATTTATATTTTGTAAAGCTAAATCTTTGTTGTAATAGTGTGTTAGATTTGAAACTTTTATCATATTTTATTTCCTTGAATCAACTCAACGGGATCAGTTTTGGCTGCATTTAAAGCAGGAATTATTGAGCCAACAATAGACATCAAAATAGAAGCTACAAAAACATAAAATGCAAGTTGTGTTGAAATCTCTCCATTTACATAACCTTGAAGCTCTTTTGCATTTTTTACAAAAAACAAGATGATATTTGAAAGTAAATATGCACTTATGAAACTTACTAATCCTAAAATAAAACTCTCAACCATGATTGAATATACTATTTTTGAAGTGCTAATACCCAAAGCTCTTTTTATACCAAATTCACTTTTTCTTTGATTTACAGTAATACTCATTAAACTTACAATTCCAAGTAAACCCATAGAAAATGCCACAAATGAAACAACATTTGATGAGGTTTGAATGATTTTAAATTGGTTGTAGTTATCCACAAAACTTTGTGTTGATTTTACATCTATATCATTTGATAGATTTTTTATATTTTCTATAATTTTGTTTGTATTTGCATCAAGTTTACTATTTACCAAAATCATAGAAGCAGATTTATTGAAGATTTCTCCTGCATCTTTTATTGTCAAAACAACACCACCATTTTCAAAACCAATTTCACTTTTAAAAACACCAGAAATTTTAAAAGTTTTATTTGCTATTTGAACTTGTGTTTTATCATTTAGTTGATTATAAATAGAGTTTCCAACAATTACTTCATCTTTTTTTGGATATTGACCGCTAAGAAGAGTATATTTATTAAATCTATTATCACTCGAGCCATAAATAGCAACTATTGGAAGTCTTTCAACGGGACTCGCACCAACTATTAAGGCACTTGAGGCTTTTACCCCTTCAATTTTGTTAATTTTATCAATCAAATTTATATCTATATTTGAAAAAAATGTATCAGAGATTTTTGCTTGAGTTATTATTATGTCTCCATCACTTTTTAGCATAGATGAATACATAGAGATAACTCCATTTGAAATAGAGCTAATCAAAAATATAGAAACTATTGAGAATATCAGGCTTAAAAGTATTAGTATAGTTTTTAGTTTATTTGCCATTAGGGCTTTGAAGGCATAAAAAATCAAATATTATCCTTTTATTATTTTTATAAGTCTAATATTTTTTTATGAATGAAATATGAATGAAATATGAACTTTTGTTCATAATTGGATAGAATACGAAAAAATTTATGGATATAAAAATGAAAAAAGAGTTAATAAAAATAATAAAAGATGCGGGAAAGATTTTAAAAGAGGGATTTTATACTGATAAAAATATTTCATTTAAAGCTAAAAAAGATTTAGTAACACAGTTTGATGTTGCGGTTGAAGAGTATTTGAAAAAGAAATTTTCTAAAAAATTTAAAGAATTTAATATTATTGCAGAAGAATCTGATAATACAAATATAGAGTTTAATAATTCAATTATTATTGATCCAATTGATGGAACTACAAACTTTGTAAACGGTGTTCCTCATACTGCTATTTCTGTTGGAGTTTATAAAAATAAAAAGCCATATTTAGCTGTTGTATATAATCCAATTTTAGATGAATTATACACAGCAAAGATAGGCAAAGGTGCTTTTTTAAATGGTAAAAAATTAAAAGTTAGCCATGAAGATAATTTTCAAAAATCATTGTTAGGAACAGGATTCCCATATACAAGTGGAACGGATGAAAATGATTTAAATGATGTACTAAAAAAAATAAAAGATGTGCTTCCTTTATGTCAAGATTTAAGAAGATTAGGTTCAGCTTCACTTGATTTATGTTATGTGGCAAAGGGAACTTATGAAGGTTATTATGAAATGAACTTAAAACCTTGGGATGTGAGTGCTGGAATTTTAATTGTAACTGAAGCTGGTGGACAAATTTCAAATATAAATGGTGAAGAGTATAATTTATTTGAAGATAAATATTTAGTTGCATCAAATAAAAAAATTCATAATGAGTTTATTAAGAATCTTAACTTATAAAAAAGTGCATATTTAGTAATAGTTGAATATAATATAAGTAATTTAAAAAAAAATAAGGGTTTTTTATGTGTGGTATAGTTGGATACATTGGGAAAAAAGAGACTACAAAAATACTGTTAGATGGTTTAAAAGAACTTGAATATAGAGGTTATGATAGTGCAGGAATTGCTGTACTAAAAGATGATAAAATTGATGTATTTAAAGCCTTAGGTAAACTTGTAAATCTTGAAGAAAAAGTAAATCAGAATGCAACAACTGGATATGAACTAGGAATCGGTCATACAAGATGGGCAACACATGGAAAACCAACAGAACTAAACGCACACCCACACTTAGGAGAATACTCTTATGTTGTGCATAATGGAATTATTGAAAATTATAAAGAGTTGAAAGAAGAGTTAACTTTAAAAGGTAGAAATTTTGTATCTCAAACAGATACAGAAGTAATAGTTCACCTTTTTGAAGAGTTTAATAATGCTTTAAATAACCCAACACTAGCATTTAAAAAGACTATAGAAAATCTTCATGGAGCATTTTCAATACTACTTATCACAAAAGCAGACCCTTCAAAAATCTTCTTCTTTAAACAAGGAAGCCCTTTAATAGTAGCACGTGGAAATGAAAAAAATGAAGTATTATTTTCATCTTCAGATGCACCTTTAATTGGACTAGCATCAGATGTTGTTTATTTAGAAGATGGAGTAGGTGGTGTTGTTAGTGCTGAAAGTATTGAGTTTTTTAGTGATAATTACTCTTGGAGTACACTTCCATCTTCAAAACAATTTGCTCAAAAAGATGGATATAGATTTTTTATGGAAAAAGAGATTTATGAGCAAAGTAGAGTTGTTAGTGATTGTATGCTTGGAAGAATCAAAGATGAAGAGGTTTTATTTGATGAAATTGATGCTTCAATAATTGATGGAATCAATGAAATAAAAATCTGTGCTTGTGGTACATCTTACCATGCTGGACTTACAGCTTCATATTTGTTTGAAAGATTAGCAAAAGTTAAATGTAATGTTGAAATAGCAAGTGAATTTAGATATAAAGAACCACTTTTAACAAAAGACACACTGTTTGTAGTAATCTCTCAAAGTGGTGAGACAGCAGATACTTTAGAAGCTTTAAAAATGGCAAAAAATGCTGGGCTTAAAACTTTGGTTGTTTGTAATGTAGACAATTCATCTATGACAAGAACTGCTGATGCAACAATTCTTACACGAGCTGGAATTGAAAAAGGAGTTGCTTCAACAAAAGCATTTTCAACACAAACAGTTGTTTTATGGATGCTAGCTCTATATTTTGCAAAAGCAAAAAATGTGATTTCAAATGATGTTTTACAAAAAGAGTTACACACTTTAAGAGAAGTTCCAAAAGCACTTTGTATAAATGATAAGATCCATGAAAAAATGAAAAGATTATCAAAAAGATATTTACATGGACATGGATTCTTTTTTATTGGTCGAGATGTATTCTTCCCACTTGCTCGTGAAGGTGCTTTAAAATTAAAAGAGATTTCATACTTACATGCTGAAGGATATCCAGCAGGTGAGATGAAACATGGTCCAATTGCATTAGCAGATCCAGAACTATTTACAATAGCACTTATGCCACAAAATTTACTTTATGATAAAATCAAATCAAATGTGGAAGAGTTAAGTGCACGTGATAGTACTATTTGTGCTATTTCACCATTAGATTTTGATTTAGCAGATGATTTTGTAAAAATAAGTCCTTGTGAACACTATATGTTAGAATTTTTTGAGATGTTAATAGTACTTCAACTTTTATCTATGGAGATTTCAATTAGACTTGGAAATGATGTGGATATGCCAAGAAACTTAGCTAAATCAGTTACAGTTGAGTGATGAAAAAACTTTTTTCTTATATACTTTTAATTCTATTAGCTTATTTTTTATATGCCAATGAGGATTCTAAGTATATAGTCGCCGGAGTTGCCCTTTTTCTTGTTGGAATGAATTTCATGGAGGATGGTTTTAAACTTTTTGGTGATGGTTTGCTAGAAAAATTAATCTCAAAAAGTACAAATACTATCCCTAAATCTGTAGTTTTTGGAGTTGTCTCAACAGCATTACTTCAAAGCTCTTCTTTAATTGCAATCATCGTTATCTCTTTTTTATCAGCTAAAATTATTTCTTTAGCAGGTGCATTAGGTGTTGTTTTTGGTTCAGCTTTAGGAACAACAGTTACCACATGGATAGTTTCAACTTTGGGTGTAAAAGTTGATATTGCTGCTTTTGCTTTACCAGTAATTATATTTGGAGTAATTTTTAGATTTTATAAACAAAAGAATATTCAAGGATTTGGAAATATTCTTTTAGGTTTAGGATTTGTTTTTCTTGGAATTTCATATATGAAAGATGGATTTGAAGAGTTAAAACACGGTATAGATTTAGCACAATTTTCAGTTGATGGATATGGTGGCGTTATTATTTATACTTTAATTGGATTAATTGCTACTGTTATTATTCAATCAAGTAGTGCAACATTAGCTCTTACAATAACAGCATTATCAACAGGACAAATAATTTATATAAATGCAATGGCAATCGCTGCAGGTGCTAATATAGGATCTGCTACAACTGCAGCTCTTGGAGCTATGGTATCAAATGCAAATAGTAAAAGAATGGCTGTTGGGCTTTTTATTTTCAAAGGAACAACCTCTGTAGTTACTTTATTAAGTATCTATTATTTATATGATTTAGTAAATTATGTATCTGATTTTTTTAGTGTTTCTCCAAATGATTGGGCTGTAAAATTAGCTATTTTTCACACTTTATATAATTTAACAGGTTTGATAATTTTTTCATTTTTTATTCCTAAAATGGTAGTTTTTTTGAAAAAATTATTCGTGGAAAAAGTTGGAACTTATGTTTCAAAACCAAGATATTTGGATATGGAAGTAATTGCTGTTCCTATAGTTGCTTTAAAAGCTACAAGAAAAGAGACAATTCATTTATACGATAATGCAAGTGAAGTTTTAAGTCATGCAATTATGCTACACAGACACAGATACTTAGGAAAAACAAATATTGACATAATAGTAAAAGAGTCAACAGATATTATCGAATTAAATATTGATGAATTTTATCATACTAGAATCAAATCTCTTTATAGCGATATAATTAACTATTCAACTTATTTTATAAATGGTCTAAAAAGTGATAAAAAAGCTTATTTGTATGATTTAAGAACAGCTTGTAGAGATATTGCAGAAGCTGTTAAAAATACAAAAGAGTTACAAGAAAATATAAGTAAATATTTAACAAGTGATAATGAATATATCAAAGAAGAGTATAATTTTATTAGAGAAGCAATTGCAAAAACAATTAATACTATAAATGAGATGAAAAATAGTAAAGATGAGTTAGATGTGCTTTCTAAATCGGAGCTTTTAAAAGATTATTTAAAAAGCTTAGATGTAATTGCAACTGGAAGAATTGATATTTTAATTAGAGAAAAACGAATTGATAAAAAAATGGCAACAACCTTATTAAACGATAGTGCCCATGCTTATACAATTATGAATAAATTAATAAATGTTGCTAAAATATTGTGGATAGAAGATTTAACAATCAAACAATTAGGAGAAGATTATGACTCTGAAAAAAATCTGTGAGAAAGCAAAAAAATTTTTATTTTTAATTGAAGAAAAAGAGGATATTGAAAAAAAGAAGATAGAAAAACTTCGAAAAAGAATTGAAGATAAAATATTAAAATTACAACAAAAAATAAAAAATTCAAAAAACAAAGAAGAGAAGAAAAAACTCAAAGATGAAAAGTTATTACTTAAAAAATTTAGGAAACAGCTAAAAGACAAAAGTAAATAACAGCAATATTTAGCTACTATTATAAACTATTTGTTTTAAAAGGCAAATAGAATTCTTTAAATTTTTATTTTAACTTTCTTAATAAATTTAGAAAACAAAAAAGTGGAAAACAAAAGATGGAAAACAACTCAAGATTTTTCTTGTGGAAAACAAAGGATGGAAAACAAAAATGAACAAACAAACACAATACTTATTTACAAGTGAAGTAGTAAGCCCAGGTCACCCAGACAAATGTGCAGATATAATAGCAGATTCAATCGTTGATAAATTAATAATAGCAGATAAAGATAGTAGAGTTGCTTCTGAAGTTTTTGTAGCTGGAAAACATGTTGTAATTGGTGGAGAGGTAAAATCAAGTGCAAATTTATCATTTGCAGATTATGAAAAAATAGTTTTAGATGCTCTTGCAAAAATCGGATATGACGGTAAGTCAGCATTTACAAATGAACAATGTTTACATCCTGAAGATGTACAAGTTCAAGTTTTATTAAATCAACAATCTCCTGATATTAACCAAGGTGTTGATCAAGAAGATGGTGAAATAGGTGCAGGAGATCAAGGAATCATGTTTGGTTTTGCTTCAAGCGAAACAGCAGATTTTATGCCAGCAGCTATTACTTATGCAAGAATGCTTTGTGATAAAGTTTATAATTTTGCATTAAAAAATAATCAAAAACTTGGAGTTGATATTAAAACTCAAGTTACTGTTGATTATGGAACAAAAGAGAATTTTGAAAATTGTAAACCACAAAAAATTCATACAATAGTTGTAAGTGCACCTTCGGTTGAAGGAATGCCAATAGAAGAAGTAAGAGAGTTAATACAAGGTTTAATTGATGATGCTGGACTTCCTACAAATATGTATGATAAAAAATCTACGATTATTCACATAAATCCAACAGTAAGATATGTAAATCATTCTTCTTTACACGATAGTGGATTAACTGGTAGAAAATTAATCGTTGATTCATTTGGGGGATATGCACCAATTGGTGGTGGAGCTCAAAGTTCAAAAGATTATACAAAAGTTGATAGAAGTGGACTTTATGCAGCAAGATGGATTG
>CAZDFZ010000019.1:0-14683 GCA_964504855.1 uncultured Aliarcobacter sp. | reverse complement strand
ATGCTAAGGGTTTACACCAAAAAACAGTTAGGTTTTATGTGCGAAAGTTGAGTAATTTAATTTGTTCAATGAAAGCTCTTTTTTCTTCTATAGTCGTTTTTTCATCACTTAATATGTCCATACTAGCTGCAAATTTTAATTCTTTATATCTTTCAAGCATTTCTCTATCTAAAACTTCAGAAATATGAGTTGATAAATTTTGCAAAGAATTAAATGTTTTAACTTCTAATTCCTTTGAAGATA
Organism: uncultured Aliarcobacter sp.; assembly: GCA_964504855.1. Taxonomy (GTDB): domain Bacteria; phylum Campylobacterota; class Campylobacteria; order Campylobacterales; family Arcobacteraceae; genus Aliarcobacter. Next base: position 14,440 of record CAZDFZ010000019.1, on the reverse strand, counting down.
TGCTATTTGCATATTTACCTAAAGTCATTGCAATTATAAATGACAAAATAGCTATTAATATAGCCAACTTTATACTAATACTAAATTTCATTTTTTTTATCTCCATATATAGGTAAATTTTTGAGTTTTATTGTAAACAAAGCACCTTTGAATTTTTTAAAATTATAATCGAAATTGCGATTATCAATTTCAATTGAACCTTCAAGATGCTTATTAATTATGTTATAAGACATATATAATCCAATACCTGTTCCTTGACTTTTATGTTTAGTTGTGAAATATGGTTCAAATATTTTATTTTTAATATCATTTGAAATACCTCCACCACTATCTTGTATTAATATATATACGTTTTTATTTTTTTGATTCACATAAGATTTAATTATTATTACCCCATCTTTAACTATAGCATCTTTTGCATTTTTTAAAATATTAATAATCACTTGTTTTAAATCATTAGGATAAGTACTTATAGAAAAATTTTCTATATTTAAAACAATATTAATATTTGAATCTTTAAAAGAATTTCCAAATACACTTAATGATTTATCAATTAAATCATTTATATTTACAATCTCTTTTCTTCTATCATTATCAAAGAAATTTCTAAAATCATCAATAGTTTCCGATAAATAGTGAGATTGATATACTATCGTGTCCATAAATTTAAGTAATTTAGCATCATCTAAAATACCCACTTCTTTTTCTAATTTTACTCCACTTGCAACAGTAGAAATTATTGATAAAGGTTGCCTCCATTGATGAGCAATATTTTCTATCATTTCACCCATTGCAATCATTTTAGATTGTTGAGATAAAATTTCTTCTTTTTTATAATTCTGTAAAATCTTTTCATATTGATATTTAAGAACAATAAAAAATATAAATACAATAAGTAATAAAATTAGTATAATTTTTTCATAATTATTTTCAATCTCAACTAATGTTTTTGAGTCTTCATAAATAACCATATAAGTTGAATTAGTATCACCATTTAAATTCATTACTGGTAAAAAGAATATTGCAATTTTTTTATCCAATAAATTTTTTGTTAAATAAAAATTATCACTTTTATTCATTTTATCTTTTATAAATTCCACTTCATTTTTACTAAAACAATTTTCAAATGTATAATGATTTTTTTCATCTAATTGTTCAAAGTATGAATATTTACTATTTTCATTACTTATTTTATATTGAATAAATATATCATTTTCAAGATTTGTTTTTAATATCTCTGTTTTTGTTAAAAAATGAACATCTATATTTCTAGATTCTTCAAATTTTTCTTCAAAATGTTTTGATGGTATACCTATTTCAACACTACCAACATGAAATAAATCTTTATCATGTATAGGATAGATAAATCTAAATGCATCATAATATTTACCTATTTCATATCCATTTATAGGTTTTAAATCCGAATTTGAATTTAATATACCAAATCTAGAAGATAAATCACCAAAACTATTAGGTTGATTCATTCTTAAAAATACAATATTATCTTTAAAATAAAAATTAACTATATTGAATTGATAAAGTTTAATTCTTTCATAATCACTTAAAAAATCATTATAAAGTTTTTGTCTATAATAATTTTCATCTTGTTGATTATTTTTTCCATTTTTAATACTATCATATATTACAGATTTGTTTATTATTCCATAAAAAGTATTTTCCGAAATTATTCTTAAATTTTCATATGTAATTTCATATTGTTCAACAAAAGATTTATTTCTAGTTTCTAGAAAATCTATAATCTTTGTATTTTTAATATATGTAAAATAAGAAAAAATAAATATTATTATTATTAAGAAATTAATTACTAAAAATTTAAATTCAGAGAATATATCAAAAAGTAGACGTACAAGTCTCATTAATCAAGTTTTTTTAAAAGAATTAACACAAAAGCTCACTTCTTTATTATTTATAGTTTTTATATGGGATAATAATATCATAAAAAACATAAAATACCACATATGATTATTTCATAACAATTATTTAAATTTTATTTAATAGTTTTTTTAATTCTTCTAGTGGTAATGGTTTAGAAAAATAATACCCTTGAATTTCATCACACTCTTGCTCTACCAAAAAATCTAATTGCTCTTTATTTTCTACACCTTCAGCAGTAATTGAAAGATTAAATGTTTTAGCAAGAGAAATTATTGCTTTTACAATAGAGATACTTTCTTGAGAACTTGGTAAATCATCTATAAATGATTTATCAATTTTCAATCTGTTTATAGGAAGTTTTTTTAAATAACTTAATGAAGAATAACCTGTTCCAAAATCATCAATAGCTAATGAAATTCCCATTTTTTTAATTTTATTTAAAACTTCTAAAACTAATTTTGAATCCGAAACAATAAAACTTTCAGTAATCTCAATTTCAATCATTTCAGGATTTATATGTGCTTGAGAAATTATTTCATTTAAATTGGCAAAAAATTTCTTATCATGCAATTGAATTGTTGATGCATTTATACTTATATGTTCTAAATAATAATTTTCTTTAATTAGTTCTTGAAAATCTTTACATGCTTGCTTAAATACTCAATTTCCAATAGGGATTATCATATTGGTTTCTTCTGCTATTTTTATAAATTTCAATGGATATACATATCCTAAAGATTTGCTATTCCATCTTATTAAAGATTCTATTGAAACAATTTTATTGCTTTTACTACAGTATTTAGGTTGATAAACAAGAGAAAACTCACTAAAGTCCTCAATAGCATCTTTTAAAGCATTTATTATATGTGTTTTCTCTTCAATATTATTAAATAACTCTTTTGAGAAAAAGCAAAAATTATTTTTTCCATTTTCTTTAGCATAATACATTGCTAAATCTGCTTGACGAATAAGTTCTTTGTTTGTAACTCCATCTTTTGGAAATATAGATATACCAATACTAGCTGAGATTTTTAATTGATAATCTAAAACTTGAAATTTTTCTTGTAATATACAAATCAGTTTAGTAGCAAATTCATCAATAAACTCTTCCGTATCAAACTTTTCAATTAATATAATAAACTCATCTCCTCCAAATCTTGAAACAATTCCATATTTTTCACTTATATCTATTAATTTTTGAGCAACTAACTTAAGTAACATATCTCCTATATCATGACCTAATGTGTCATTTATGTTTTTAAAATAATCTAAATCAATAAAAAGTAGTGCAAATTTAGAAGAATTTTTTTTAGCCCTCAAAATAGATTTTTCTACTTCATCAATAAAATATTTTCTATTAAATAATCCAGTTAAAGGATCATGCATTGAATCATATAATAGATTATTATATGTGGCTTCTAACTCTTTTTCTCTAAAATCAAGTGCTACTGCTAGATTGTTTATATTCTGCGAAATTACTCCTAATTCATCTTTAGAATGTAAAATTTCTATATGTGAATAATCTTGTTTTTCTATTTTTGAAATTTGTTTCATTAAAAATTCTAAAGGTCTTACAAGTAAATTATTGAATAAAAGCTTCAAAATCATAAGCATAATAACTGTTAAACTTATAATTATTAAAAACATCTCTATTCTAATTTTATTTAACGCACTAATTAAAAAATCTTTCTGCAATTTTGCTTCTATACATATTTCTTTACCACTTGCAATAATCCAAATTTTAGAAAAATAAAATTTTTCATCTTGTTCTATTTTTATATTTTGAAGTAAATTTATATCTGATAAATTAGTAAATTGTTTATTTTTATTATCTTGTAAATTCTTAATTTCAATATTAATCTCTTTTTCTTGAGTATTTGGCAAGAAAAATTCTTTATCTAATTCTTTAAACATTTCAATATATGCAATTGATTCATTTTTATTATCTGTTAAATTTAAATGAGATTTTATTATCAAATTATCTTTATAATTTGTATGATATGTGATTAATTTAAAGTTATTAATCAAATTTGATTTACTTAAATTTGAATGAAGATAGGGAATCAAAGAATTTTTTAATTCTTTTTTTATATATTCATTTCCAAATTCATCTTTAGAATAAATAAAAGGTTGTTCTTCTTCAAATGAAACAAAATTTAATGTATATTTATTATTTTCCTTAATAATATAAGCGATTAATTCTTGATTTTTATCATAAACTACCATACCATCATTAAATGATAATTTAACTTTATCAAGAAGTTTTAAAGCCAAAATCTTTTTTTCTTCATCAAGTAAAATTGAATTGTAACTTTTTTTATTTTGATAAGAATTAATCAAATCTATTGATGCTAAAAAATTTTCATCACTCTCTACAAAAGATATTCCTGATTTTAAATTTTCCTCAGTTTTTATTGCATTATTAACAAGAGTTGCAAAAAAAAGTTCTATCTTTTTTTTTGCTTCTTTAAAATAAGCATCTTTTAGATAATTATCAAAATATATTCCAAGTGATAATGTCAAAGAAAATATTGTAGAAATTACAATAATTGTTAATTTATTAATAATACTAAAGTTATTCATTTAAAATACAGGCTTTACAATTTGAACATTTTCTTTAGTTACAAGCTTAGTAGGAATATTTATATGTTTTTCAACTTTTTCTTTATTTATAATTTTAATTGCTGTTTGAATAGATTCAATTCCACCTAATGGAAAAAGAATTGAAGCAGTTTGAGTACCTTCTATAATGGCATTTTTAGCTTCTGTTATATAGTCACATCCAATCATTACAACTTTTGATGAATCAATTCCATATTTTTCATTAGCACTTCTTACACCACTTAACATACTATCACTTTCTGAAAAAATTGCATCAACAGCAATATTATTTTTGATTAAATCTTCAGTTTCTTTTATAGCATCTTTTCTTAGATAATTCCCTGTTCGTTTTATAACTTCTATATCTTTATATTTAGAGATTTCATCCATAAATCCCTTAGTTCTTAAATAAGTAACATCAGCTTTTGGTAAACCTTCAAAAAGTAATACTTTTCCTTTTCCATTAAGCTTTTTAACAATATATTCAGCAGCCATTTTACCAATATTTGTATTATCAGAATGAATAAAAGATGTATAATTTTCAGTTTTTACACCTCTATCTAAAATTACTACTGATATTCCTTGCTCCATTGCTTTTGAAATAACTGGAACAACTGCTTCTTCATCATTAGTTCCAATTATTAATACATCTACTTTATCTTGTATAAATTTTTCTATTTGTCGAATAAGCATTGATGTTTGTCCATTTGCATCTGAATATACAAATTTAATATTTTTAATTTTTTCAGCTTCTCTTTTAGCTTCTAAAACTTGTTCTTTTCTAAAGTCATTTGCCATTGTATCTTGTGCAAAAGCAATTGTTTTTAAATTGTTATCTGAAAATAATAATGTCATAAATAAAAATAAAAGGCATAAAACTTTCATAATTAATCCTTTAGAAGAAAATAATTAATAAGATTAATAAAAATAACTTAAAAATATCTTTAAATCCAATTATATGCTTAAACTATTTTTTAATTAGTTTCATAATTATCTAAGAATAACATTAATTATAGAATTATTATTTTTTAAAAATAAATTTTAATATTTTTTATTAGACATAATTGAATAAAGAATTAAAGATACTTCTCTTGCAGACCATATTGCTTCATTACTCAATGCATCCCTACTTTTTTTATGATTAACATTATTTGTATATTTTATAAAAATCTTTTGCATATCTTTTTTCATTTGCTCATTATCTAAATTTAAAATTGAACTATGAAAAATATTTTTTTCATGACCTATAAAGAAATTCTGATAAATTTTCAGAAATACAAGTAAAATTGAAACTTGCCAGCTATGCCATTCTTGTTTTTCTAAAGCATTTCCAGGTTTATTTGCATAATCTAATGCCTTATAAGTATCAAATAAGCCTTTTACTATTTGTGATAATGAAGAATAAGACATCTGTTCTATATTTTTTGGAAATTCAATATTACTAATAGATACATTAATATTTTGGTCAACTTTTGACACATTATTCTTTGGTTTCTTTTTATCACCTTTCAATAAAATAACTATAACGATAATAATTAATAACACAACTAAAGCTGAAATTATTAAAAAAAGCATATTCATATATTTTGTCCTTTAAATTCAAAATTTTCAAATTTTAGATATTTCTTTTGACAGAAAAGAGAAGGCACATTTATATATATTTTATTATCAATAAAATAACTTCCACCTTGATGGAAATGTCCTTCAATTACAATATCACTATTATAATTGACAACTCTTTTTTTTGCTATTCTTTCAAAATCATTTATTTTATAACAAATGTTTTTTTTGATTAAACTATTCTCAATTTTCTTTGAAATAAAAAAATCTATATCCAGAAAATTTAAAAAATTAAGTAAATACTTATTTCTAATGATTATACAATAAATATTATATTTCCAATCTGAAAAATTATCTCCATGTGATAAATTAATTATTTTATCATTTTGTGTTTTTCCTATTAGTGGTTGATCAACTCTTGAAACAACTATTATATTGGGAAATAAAGAATTTAAATTATAATCATGATTACCCTCTAAATAAATTATCTCGATATTATTTGATAATTCATTTAAAATATCAATTATTACTTTATTCTTTTTTACAAAATATTTACTTTCTTCTGAAATAAAATCAATCATATCACCCATTAAAAAAAGCTGGGGAGTTTCAATCTCTCCAGCTTTAATTTTATTTAGAAAATATAAAAATTCTTGGTTTTTATCATTAAAATGAGAATCAGCTACAAAAATAGCTCCATCTTTTATATTAAGGTACATAAGCGATTTTTGGTATTCCTTCATACTCTTCGTATCCGCAGATGATATTTGCATTTACAACAGCTTGAGAAGAAGCACCTCTTAAAAGATTATCAATAGCAGAACTTACAAAAAGTGCATTACCATTTTTAGTTACAAACAAATCACAGAAATTTGTTCCAGCAACCGATTTTACATCAACAGGTTTGTTTCTAAGTCTTACAAATTCACAATCTTTGTAGGCATCTTCTAAAACCTTATTTACATCAATATCTTCTTTTAGTGTTGCAAACACAGATACAAGCATCCCACGTGTTAAAGGTAATAAATGTGGTACAAAGTTGATTGGTAACTCTTTACCTTTTAATATTTTTACTTTTTCTTGAATCTCTGGCATATGTCTGTGTTTAAATGGATTATATGCATGAACATTATCATTTATTTGACAATAATGTGTTGTATCACTTGGATTTTTTCCAGCACCACTAACACCTGATTTTGCATCTATAAATATTGGATTATTTGTATCAATATAATCAATAAATGGTAAAAGTGCAAGTAAAGAAGCCGTTGGATAACAACCTGGATTTGCTATAAGTCTAGCTTTTTTAATATCCTCTTTAAAATACTCAGGAAGACCATAAACAGCATCATTGATATTTTCTTTATCACCATGCTCACAATAGTGTTTTTCATAATTTTCAAGGCTAAGTCTATAATCAGCACTTAAATCTACAACTTTTACACCCAAAGCCAATAACTCTTTTGCAAAAACCATAGCTGTTTTATGAGGAAGTGCTAAAAATGCTATTTGCGCAACTTTTGCAACTTCTGATGCATCTGCTGAATGTACATCCATATTTATTACATTTTTTAAACTTGGATGTAAATCTTGAACATTCATTTCACCACTTGAATTTGCAATATATGAAATTTTGAATTTTGGATGATTTATTAAAATTTTAATTAATTCTAAACCAGTATATCCACTAGCTCCAATAATAGCTACATTCATTGTAATACAATCTCCTTATAACAAACACCTAAAACTTCAAATGTTCTAACTCCACCTGGTAATGTTGCTTTTACTTCATCACCCTCTTCTTTTCCCATAAGTTGTTTAGCTAAGGGAGAATTAAATGAAATCATTCCTTTTTCAGCATTTGATTCCACTCCACCAACTATCATGTAAGTAAATTCTTCATCTGTATCTGTATCAACCAAACTAACAGTTGAACCAAAACTTACTTTTTCATGGGGAAGAGTTGATGGGTCAATTATTACTGCTTTTGATATAACTGCATTTAATTCAGCTATCTGAGAATCAATTAGTGCTAATTTTTCTTTTGCTGAGTGATACTCTGCATTTTCTTTTAAATCTCCTAATTGTCTAGCTTCATCTAATGCAATTACAGTTTCTGGTCTTTCAGTTTTTTTCAAAAACTCTAAATCTCCTGTAATTTTATTATAACCAGCTAGCGTCATCGGCTCTTTATCCATCAACATCTCCAATAAATTTATTTGTGATATAATACCAAAAAACAAGTAAAAGAGAAGTTTAGATGAAATATGACAGAACAAAAAAGTTATTTGGGGAAGATGTTTTTGAAAAATTCAAAGATGTTAAACTAATACTTTTAGGTGTTGGAGGTGTTGGAAGCTTTGCTTTAGATGCACTTTATAACACAGGAATTACAAATATAACTATTGTAGATTTTGATACTTATGAAGAATCAAATATGAATAGACAAATGGGTAGCCATGGAAATATTGGAAAAATAAAAGTTGAAGCATTGAAAGAAAAATATCCTGAAGTTACGCCAATTCATGTAAAAATAACACCTGAATGGATTGATAATTTTGATTTTTCATCTTATGATTATATTTTAGATGCAATTGATGATATTAAACCAAAAGTCCATTTGATTAAAAAGCATTTTACAAAAATTATTAGTACAAGTGGTGGAGCAAAAAGAATCGATCCTTCAAAAATTGAGTATATTTCTATTTGGGATACATACAATGACCCATTTATAAAAAAAATAAGAACGGAATTAAAAGCTCAAGGATTTAAGAAAAAATTTAAAGTAATTTTTTCATCAGAAAATCCAAATTGTTTAGAAAAAGGTAGTTTTGAAGGAGTAACTGGGTCTTTTGGATTGATGATGGCATCAGTTACAGTGCAAAAATTAATCAAAAAATTTCAAAAATAACTTAAAGTTACTTAAAGTTTAAAAGATATATAATTAATAACTTATACTTAATAAAGGATTCTCATGAGCGGTATTAGTGGTAGCGTTGAACAAATGACACAAGGACATCTTAGAAATGTTCAACAATTAGCTGTATTTTACACAGGTCACAGTAATATTTACGCAATCAATATAGCAAAAGTTAAAGCTTTTATAATTACTGAAGAAGTAGCAATAAACGATACTCCAAAAGATACAAATGTTATTGCAGGAATCGCAACAATCAGAGGGGAACCTGTAACTCTTATAAATCTTGATGCGTGGCTAGGTCTTCCAGCACTTGAAGTGAAAGATTATAAACTTATTATTTTCTGTGAATTTAATCATAAAAAAATTGGTTTCTTAGTAAAAGATATGCTTGATATTGTTGAAAAAACAACAAATGAATTAAGACATACTGAAGAGACAAATTCTAAAATTACATATACAACTTATGTAAAAGTAAACAATAAAGATGAACTTTGTACTGTATTTAATGCTGAACAATTATTAAGAGATATTCACTGGACAGATGATGGTTCTGATCAACTAAAAAAATATGTTGAAGAAAGATTACATTCAAGTAAACTTATTTTAGCTGCTGAAGATTCAGGAGTAGCAAGGGAAGTTTTAACTTCATTCTTCGATGAAGTTGGTCTTGATTTTGAAATTTATCCAAATGGAACACAATTAATAAAAAGATTAGAAGAATTAAATCCTGAAAAAATTGGTTTAGTTATAACTGATATTGAAATGCCAGGAACTGATGGTTATCAAATTGCATCTTTTATCAAGAATCATAAACAATTATCACATATTCCAGTTATTGTAAACTCTTCAATGACAACAGATGCTGTTAGAGGAAAAATGTCTCAAATTGGTGTTGATGGATTTGTTGGAAAGACTGATATTCAAAACTTATTTAGATTAACTAAAAAGTTCTTAATTCAATAAGCTTTATAGATTAAGATGAGATTCTTCTCATCTTATTCTTTTTATCTTATTTACTTAGCCAGTTTCTAAAATATTCTATTTGACTTTCAGTTTGACTTGTAGCTGTTCCACCTATTGAAACTCTTGCATTCATTGAATGTCTTAAATCTAAGAACATTAAAATATCTTCATTTATATCTTTTAATTCATCATTTGCACTTCTGATTTCATCGATATTTAGTTCACTAATATCTTTATTTAAACTATTTGCCTTTGCAACCACATCTTTTGTTAAATAATAAGCTGTTCTAAATGGCATATTTTGTTTTTGTACTAAATAATCAGCAAAATCTGTAGCACTTAAATGCCCTATTCTACAAGCTTTTTCCATTTTATCAACATTAACTATCATAGTTTTAATAACTTCATTTAATATAGAAATAGAAATCTCAATAGTTTTAACCGAATCAAAAACTCCCTCTTTATCCTCTTGAGTATCTTTATTATAAGCAAGTGGTAAACCTTTCATAACAGTTAAAAGAGAAATAAGATTTCCATAAACACGTCCTGTTTTTCCTCTTAAAAGTTCAGGAACATCTGGATTTTTCTTTTGAGGCATAATTGAGCTAGTTGTTGCATATTCATCACTCATTCTTACAAATTGGAACTCATAAGACGACCATAAAATAAGCTCTTCAGAGATTCTACTTATATGCATCATAGCTGTACTAATATTAAATAAAATCTCCAATGCAAAATCCCTATCAGAAACCGTATCCATAGCATGATTTGTAGGAGCAATGAATCCTAGTTTTTGTGAAGTTGCAATTCTATCAATATTGTGTGGGGTTCCAGCAAGTGCAGCACTTCCTAATGGACAATAATTGTTTCTTTCATATGAGCTTTCAAATCTTTCAAAATCTCTTTTAAACATATTTGCATAAGCTAAAAGATGATAACCAAAGTTTAAAGGTTGTGCATGTTGTAAATGTGTCATACCAGGAATTAATGTAGTTGTATGAAGACTTGCCACATTTACAAAAGTTTCTACCAACTCTTTTAATTGAGCTTTTATACTTAAAGATTTATCTTGTACATAAAGTCTAAAATCTGTTGCAACTTGATCATTTCTACTTCTTGCTGTGTGAAGTCTTTTTCCAGGTTCACCTATAATTTCAGTAAGTCTTGTTTCAACTGCCATATGTATATCTTCATAAGCTAAAGAAAATTTAAACTCTCCACTTTCAATCTCACTTTTAACTTGTAAAAGTCCAGACTCTATTGCTTTTTGTTCTTCTTGCGTTAAAATCCCTTGAGTTGCCAGCATTTGTGAGTGAGCAATACTTCCTCTTATATCTTGTGCATAAAGCTCTTTATCAAACATAATAGAAGCGTTAAATTCATCTAAAATTTGAGCATTTGTATTTTTTAAAATTTGATTACTTTGATTTGCCATTGGTGTCCCTAAATTATAATGTACCTTAAAATTAAGGCGACATTATAACACATTATTTGAACGCAGATAAATCCATAGGGTCAGTTTTTTCGATTTTGATATATTTTTGAACCGCATTTAAAGAGTTTACAAAAAATAAAATATTTGAAACTAAAAATAATATAGAAGCTAGATAAATTAAATCATTAATAAAATAGCTCAAAATAAAAAGTATCATAGAACTAATATGTAGGAAAAAATGTATTTTGATATATTTTTCATCAATAAATTCTCTTATTGTTGGCAGTTTAAAATAACCTTTTGAACTTAAATGAAACCACGATAAAAAAGGAATTATTTTATAAACCATTCCTTGTAAAAGTGAATATAAAAATCCAAACGCAAAAATTATTGCTAATATATAATTTGGAGTCAATCCAAATAGCCATAAAATCAGTGAAATTGCTAAACTTATTAAAGAAAATTTCCAATACCACAATGTTGCATCAAAAACTGGTCTTTTTCTATTATTCAAAGATTTCAAACCATAAAAACTAAAGCTAATTATTAAACTTGAAAAAATGATTTTTAAAATCAAAATATTTATATCAAAAAAGAAAAATATACCTGATATGAAAAGTAATGCAAATAAAATTAAAGGTAATTTATTTTGAATAAATTTTGGAAAATCAGGCGCAACATAAAACATAGGAATCACTTGAAATGAAACTCCCATTATAAGTAAAAGTGCAAAACCAAATAAACCAAATAAAATATGTAAAAATAAAAAACTATAATAGTGTTCATTAAACTCTAAAGTTATATGTGAAAATGCTAAATATAGTCCTAAAAACAGTGTTATAATTCCTGCTAAACTAAATAATCTCATAGCTTTTACAGTTGTTGTTAAATATTTCACTTTAAATAAAAGTTTTATACTCATAATAAAAAAAGTTAAAAAAGCAATTGCTAAAAACGCAACTGCAATATGAAGTAACATTTTTATTTCTAAGATAAATGAAAAACTCAAAAATAAAGTTCCAATAAACAATGAACTATGAACTACATTTGCAAATAATTTAGGTTTTTTTATAACTGCACCTGCTAAAACTGGCATCATTTGTTGCATTGCACCAAAAATTATCATTGATAAAATACCTAAAGTAAAAAGGTGAACTAAACCTATTGTAAAGTGGGAATATTGATTTGAAACTTCATTAAAAGGAACAAAGAAAAAAACAAAAGCCATAAGCACTCCAAAAATCGGAGCACTTAAAAAAAATCTAAAAGGTACACTTATTGGCGGGGCTTGATCTAGGCTTAAACCTTGATTGAACATTAGTTATAAAGCCTTCATATCTTCAACAATTTTTGAAACTAAAGAACCTAAGTGCATATCTGCCATTTTGTATAACATTTGTTCTTCTTTCATATTGTGTTGTTGCATTAACATCATTAAACTTTCACTAACTCCAAAAAAGTGATTTTTATCTTTTTTCTCAATATCACTTTTTAAATCTTCTAAAATAGATCTCATTTGATTATGTTCCATTCTCATAACCATTGTAGGTCCTTGAGTCATTCCTGTAACCTCTTCAAAACTTGGGAACATAACTTTCTCTTCCATATCAAAATGGTGTTCTAAATCTGCACTAAATTTTTTTAATTTTTCTTGTGATTCTTCCCAGTTTTCAGAGGCAACAGCATTTTCTAAATTTGCAAATTCCTCATCACAAGCTCTATGATCTGTAGTTAAAAAAGATGATATTGTTTCCATAATATTGTCCTAATAATTTATTTTATGTATTATAGGCTAATACAAAATTATTTTAATTGATGATAATCAAGACCAAAGCTGAAAATGGGGTATATGTGACACTGCTTTTATAATATCAGTTTTTGAAACTATACCAACTAAAATATCATTTGTTCCAACTATTGGAACAGCATGAAGTTTAAAATCAATCATAACATTTGCTAATCTTCTTATATCTGTTGATGGATCTGCTGTTAAAAGCTGCGGTAAATATATATCTGCTATTTTTCTATTTAATACATGTTGTGGGTTTTCTAAATCTTCCATTAAAAGATTTAAAATCATCTTCTTATCTATTATACCAAGTATCTTTTTACCAAATGTAACTATTGGCATCTGCTCAATTTTAAACTCGTTTAAAACATCATATGCATCTTTTATTGTAGATTGAGTATCAATATAAATGCAGTTTTTAGTCATAATATCTTTTACTTGAAATATCATTTCAGAAGTATCAATATTTGCCATTTTTTTATAAGTATCTATTCCATTTGCATCAGGTTTTTTATTGTTTTTATTAGCTTTTGCAAAATATTCAACAAATCCATCATCAGGATTTAAATTTGTTGATTGAACATTTCCAACATCTTTTAACTCATATAAACTATCTGAATTACTTCTAAAATCAACACTTCCATTATTGTATATAGCAAACATTTTAATTTCCTTTTTTGGAATACTTTATAATAAACTATATTGACTTTTTTTAAGCTTTAGAAAATTATTTTCTATTATTTTTAATATATAACTAAAAAAGGGAATTTGTCAAAAGACAAATCCCCTTTTATAAAGTTTGTAAAATCTAAATTATCAGATTGGTAAAACTCTGATATTTTCATCTATTTTTTGTTGTAAAACAGCTTCAATAGCAAATAGTGTTCCTGTACTTCCAGAAGCACATCCAGAACATGAACCTAAATATCTGATATATAAATCATAGTGTGGCATATTTTCTTTGATGTCAATAATTTCCATATTTCCACCATCCATAACAAGCATTGGTCTAATATCTGAATCTAATACAGAATCAATAGCTTTGATTCTTTGAACTAAAGTCATTTTATCAAATGATAATGTTCCATTAGCACTTGCATCAGCTGCTATTTTAAGTTTTGATTCTTCCATTTCAGCTCTTACATCTCTTAAAACATCTACTAAATAGATATCTTTTGCTTCATGACCACCTGGTTTAATACATGATTTACAGAAAGCTCCTGCTCTTGTATAATCTGTGATTTCTTCAATTGTTTTTAAATCATTAATTCTAATA
>CAZDFZ010000018.1:1059-14705 GCA_964504855.1 uncultured Aliarcobacter sp. | reverse complement strand
AAAATATTACAAATACAATAAATTTAATTCAAGATATAGAAATGTCAAGTAAAGAGCAACTTTCAGGAATTGAACAAATAAATGATGCTGTAAATCAACTTGATAGACAAACACAACAAAATGCTGTTGTAGCATCACAAACTCATGATGTTGCTGTAATAACTGATGAAATAGCAAAATTAGTTGTATCAAATGCCAATGAAAAAGAGTTTAAAGGTAAAAATGAAGTTAAGGCAAAAAGTATAAAAACTAATGAAGTTAAACATACAATAATAACTCCAAAACCAGCAGCTATTAAACCAGTTGCAACTCCAAAACCTATAAAAAATGAATCAACTATAGTTAGCGCAAAAGCTCCAAAAGATGAAGATGAGTGGGAAAGTTTTTAAAAAATAGAATATAAAATGTAGAAGTAGATTTATTTAATCTCTTCTACATTAACCTTTACACTTAAATAACTATTTCCACTACTTTGAACTACTCCTTTTAGAGGAGAGATATCCAAATAATCTCTTCCATATCCTAATATTATATATTGAATATCAGGAATTTTATTATTTGTTGGGTCAAAATCAATCCATCCAAAATCAGGAATATAAATAGAAAACCAAGCATGGGAAGCATCTGCTCCAAATAATTTTTCTTTACCCTCAGGAGGTAAAGTTTGGATGTATCCACTCACGTATCTTGTGGGAATACCAATACTTCTAAGTGCTGAAATGGCAAATTGTGCAAAGTCTTGACAAACCCCTTTTCTTTCTCTAAAAATAGTTTCTATTGGTGTAGTTATATCACTAAAACCAGAAACAAATTTGAAGTCATTAAAAATTCTTGATGTAAATTCACTTGCTGCTTCAATAATATTTCTATCTTCTTTAAAAGATTCAAGGGCATATTGTTTTATCTCTTCTGATGCAGTTGGGATAGATTGTGTTTCAAATAAAAAGTATTTTGCTAAAACATCACTTTCATGGTATGAACTTAATCTTTGTTTTAGCTCTTTAAAAGAAAGAGTAATATTTTTTAAAGTTTCTAATTCTTTATTTATTTCTTCCTCGACTCTTTCAACTTTTGATATGGCAACTACTTTTAAAGTTTTATGGGCTTCTCTAATAACCATATAGTTATTTGTATTTTCAAAATAATCTGTAAATTCATTAGTTTCATAAGGATTAGGATCTATTGTAAGAGAATATTCAAGTAACTTTTGCGTAGATGAATTTTTTGGTTTTAATCTAGCAATATTATGGCTAAATGTAACAAGTCCAGCATAATCGAATTTTGTTTCGTGGTATATTTCATAAATCATGTTTACTCGTTATTATGTGAAAAATATGTTTTAGTTAATTCTTCAGAAGTTTTTGTTAATAAATCACATAAAGAAGATAAAAAACTATCTAATTCATTGTAAATATACTCATCTTCTTTTGTTTCTAAAAGTTTTGATGTATTGCTTAATCTAATCATCGAAAATGCTCTAAATATTGGTTCTTCAAAATTTGTTAAATGGGAACTGTTATTATTTAATTTTGGTAAATCTTTAAAATCTTTTATCATTTGACTTATTATATAAACTAAAGATTTTGGATATTTTGTGTTAAAAATTAAAAAATCTAATACATTTTCTAAATCTAAAGATGATTTATAATAAGCCCTATATGAGTTGTAACTTTCATGGGAATTAAGCATTGAATCTAGTATATCATATTCAATTACCTTATCAACTTTTACAGTTAAAAGAGATCTTAATTTTGAAATTAGAAGTTGTGAAATTTCTATTTTAGAGCCAATATCATATAAAACTAAACCTTGCTCTTTAAATATACTTTCATCAATTAACTCTTTATATGCCATTAGATAAATCAATAATTTATCTAGCTCATTTATATGATCTTTATTTGTGTAAAATTCCCTTTTATTATAAATATTCCACTCTTTTTGCATTCTTTCATAAATTCGCCATGCTTCCATTGTAAGAAGATTTTTTACGTTTTCATTTAGATTTGATAACATTGATAAAGTAAAACTTAATGTTCCCACTCTATTTTTATCTTTTATTAAAGATAATATTTCTTTTATTGGTAATATTTCTTGTTGATTTAAAAATCCAGGATAACTCATTGTTAGATGAGTTAATGCGATATTTAGGATTTGATTAGTTTTTTTTGAGCTGTTATTATCATCGTATCTGTTTAGGTTAAGCATATTTTTTAGATTAAATCTAATCATTCGAGCTGTTGTAATGGCTCTTGATAAATATCTTCCTAACCAAAAAAGATTCTCAGCTCTTTTTGTAGATATATTTTCTAATCTTGAATCAACGTAAGCTCTGTTTTTAAAAATAGCATTTCCCGTGAAATCTTCACTTTTTCCAAGAATCCATAAATCCTTACTTGTACCACCTTTTTGATTTGATACAACAAGTGAGTCTTTTGTTGGTGATACTCGTATTAATCCACCAGGCATCACATGATATTCATTTTCATGTAAATATGCAAATGATCTAATTACAGTATTTCTTGGTTCAATTTTACCTTTTGAAAAAGATGGAGTTGTAGAAAAATCGATTATCTCTTGACCCACATAATAGTGTGGATTTTTCTTTATCTCTTTTATTAATGATTGTAATTCTTCGTCATTTAGCTTGTTTGCAAAATGGATTTCAATATCATCTGTTTTATCTATTTTTTTGATGATTAGATTTTTAATATTTTCAAGAACAAATGTAAGCTCTTTTTCTTGACCACACCACCATGTTGCAATTTGAGGTAAGATTAACTCTTCGTCTAATAAGAATTTAGCAATATTTTTCATAAATGGATTTAGCCCAATATTCTCCAAAATACCAACCCCAATTGGATTTATCATTGGTAAATTATCTTTTCTAATCACATTTACAAGTCCCGCAACACCTAGTTGTGAATCATTTCTAAGTTCAAGTGGGTCACAATATTGTGAATCAACTCTTCTTAGTAGAGTATCAATTTTTTTAAGACCGTTTAGATTCTTTAACCATAATTGGTTGTTTTTTACAAGTAAATCTTCCCCTTGAACAAGAGTTAAATCTAAAAAAGAACTAATATATGAATGTTCAAAATATGTTTCATTTAAAGGACCTGGAGTTAAAAGAGCGATTAAAGGATTATCTTGATTTGAAGAAGATAGGGATTTTAACATATTTTTAAATCCCTCTATAAATGTTGAAATTTTTAATATTTCAACATTTGGATATAAATCATTTGAAATAGAGTTCATTGTAAGTCTATTTTCTATTGCATATCCAAGACCTGAAGGTGATTGAGTTCTATCATTTATAACCCAAAATTTACCATCAGGACCTCGGCTAATATCAGTGGCATAAAACCTCATAGAGTAATAATCAATATTTTCAAAATTGAAAACTTCAGGAATAAAACTTTTGTGAGCAAAGATAATTTCAGCGGGAATAATTCCCTCTTTTATCAGTCTTTGTTCAGTGTATAAATCTTTGAAAATAAGATTTAAAAGTTTTGCTCTTTGTTTTAATCCTCTTGAAATTTCATTCCATTCATCAGATGTAAGAACCAATGGAATAGGGTCTAAATTCCATCTTCTATTAGTTCCTTCTGGGTCATTATAGATATTATATGTAACTCCGTTGTCTTCAAGTCTCCAATCAATTTCTAGTTGTTTAAGTTCTAGTTGTTTGATACCTGCATCTTCTAAACCTTTTATTATATCTGTCCAGTGAGGTCTTATTCCGCATTTTTTATCAATCATCTCATCAAATGATGATTCTTCTTTACAACTATCAAAAATTGACATCTACTTTTTAATCCACCTTTGTCTTAAATCTAATGTATGAGGGTACTCTTTATTTTTCGGCATCTCTTTAAATAGAAGTTTTTTACTTCCTTTTATATTTGTTAGAGTTCTTGATGCTTCATATGCAAATACCGAGTTTGCTTCACCAGAAATTGTTGGTTCATAGGCTTCAACTTCACCTTGAGAGTGATTGAAATCCCAATATCTATTTATTCTTCTTGATTCCGCTTCATAAGAGTTTACAGGGAATGTATCATAACTTCTTCCACCTGGGTGTGAAACAAAGTAATTAAATCCACCAATAGATCTTATATTCCATTTATCTATTATATCAAAAGTTAAAGGAGTATCAACTTTAATAGTTGGATGAAGTGCTGACCAAGGTTGCCAAGCTTTATATCTAACACCACTTACATACTCTCCTTCAATATCTGTTTTTGAAAGAGGAACTTGAACACCATTACAAGTTACTATATATCTCTCTTCATTGAAATTTTGAATCTTTATTTGTAATCTTTCAACCGATGAATCAACATATCTTGATGTCCCTTGACTTCCTGATTCTTCACCTAATACATGCCAAGGCTCAATAGCTGATCTAATTTCAACTGGCATTCCTTCAATCATAGTCATACCGTATAATGGGAATCTAAATTCAAAGAATGGATCAAACCAATCAAGTTTAAACTCATAACCTTCATCATTTAGGTATTGAACAACACTTCGTAAATCCTCTTTTACATAATGCTCAAGTAAGAACTTATCATGTAGTCTTGTTCCCCATCTAACTAAGTCATGTTTATATGGTCTTTTCCAAAAGCATGAAACTAAAGCTCTAACCAACAACATTTGTAAAAGTGCCATTTGCGAGTGAGGTGGCATATCAAAAGCCCTAAGCTCTAAAATACCAAGTCTTCCACTACTACTATCAGGAGAGTATAGCTTATCTATACAGAATTCACTTCTGTGAGTATTTCCTGTAATATCTGTTAGCATATGTCTAAATAATCTATCAGTTAACCAAAATGGCACATCTCCATTTTCAGGAATTTGTGAAAATGCAATTTCAAGTTCATATAGGTTTTCAGCTCTTCCTTCATCAACCCTTGGAGCTTGAGAAGTTGGACCAATAAATGCTCCTGAGAAAAGGTATGATAAACCTGGGTGATGTTGCCAAAACGTGATTAAACTTCTAAGTAATTGAGGATTTCTCAATAGTGGTGAGTCACTAGGTGTTGCTGCACCGATAGTTACATGGTTACCACCACCTGTTCCTGTGTGTCTTCCATCTATCATAAACTTTTCAGTTCCTAGTCTGCAAACTCTAGCATCTTCATAAAGAGCAAGTAGGTTATCACTTAACTCTTTCCAAGATGATGCTGGTTGAATGTTTACTTCAATAACACCTGGATCAGGAGTAACTTTGATACTATCTGTTCTTAAATCATGTGGTGGTTCGTACCCTTCAATTATTACTTTTAGATTTAAAATAGTAGCTGTTTGTTCTATTGATGCAATTAAATCTAAAAATGCTTCAGTTGACTCAATAGGAGGAAGGAAGATACAAAGTTTGTTATCTCTAATCTCTGTTGAAATAGCTGTTCTTACAAAAGTATTTGAAATATATTTTGTAGTTGTTTTTTTATTAATTTTTTTTGCTCTATTTTTAACATCTTTTATATAATCTCCCAATTGTGGAGCAAAAGCAAAAAGATCTGTTTCAAAGCTTTTTTCTATTTCTACTGGTGGTTTTACTATTAGAGATTCTAAAGGAAGTCTAAGTCCTAAAGGAGAATTTCCTGCACTTAAGAATAGATGATTTCTTCTAAATTCCCATTTTGAAGTAATCCATTTTGTAAAACCAAAATTTAAAGGTAATACATATCCAACTTCAGAATTTAAACCTTGCGTTAGTTTTTGAGCAATTGTTCTTCTCTCTAAAGGGTCTTTTAAATCATATTTTAAAGGGTCAATATCAAGAGGAAGTTCAGCCTCTTTCATAATGTAATAAATAGGGTCTTCATAAGCTGGAATTACATTTTCATCACTTACACCTAAAACTAAAGCAAGTCTTGATAAGAAATTTTTTGCATCAGCAGTTGTATAATCAAATTTATCTTCTTTGTTGGCTAAAAGTTCAGGATTTTCCCAAACAGGTTTTTTATCTTTTCTCCAAAAAATTGTAGTTTGCCATCTTGGAATTGGCTCTCCTGGGTACCATTTCCCTTGAGCATGGTGTAATAATCCACCAGTTGTAGAAGTCTCTAAAAGTCTTCTTGATAGTTTTGCAGCTAATTCTCTTTTGTGTTGCCCATCAGCTTCACTGTTCCATTGAGGTGATTCCATGTCATCAATAGAAACAAATGTAGGCTCACCTCCCATAGTAAGACGAACATCATTTTTTTCTAAATCTTCATCAACTTTAAATCCTAAATCATAAATAGCATCCCATTGCTCTTTTTTATATGGTTTTGTAACCCTTGGTGATTCAAAAATTCTTGTAACTTTATTTTCAAACTCAAATTCAGTTTCGCATTTATCACTAAACCCTTCAATAGCATGAGCAGAGTTATAATGTGGTGTACAAGCAAGCGGAATATGACCTTCCCCAGCAAAAAGACCACTTGTACTATCAAGTCCTATCCATCCTGCCCCTGGAACATAAACTTCTGTCCAAGCGTGTAAGTCTGTGAAGTCATTTTCAGGACCACTTGGACCATCAAGAGATTTTACATCAGCTGTTAATTGTACTAAATAACCAGATACAAATCTAGCTGCAAGACCTAAATGTCTTAAAACTTGAACAAATAACCATGCAAAATCTCTACAACTTCCTAGACGATTTTTTAGAGTTGTTTTACAAGTTTGAACACCTGGTTCTAGCCTTACGGTGTAGTTTAAATGCGAATTTATGAGTTGATTTACTTCAACTAAAAAATCTATGATAGATTTCTCTTTTTTATCAATTTGTTTTAGAAAATCTTTTAGTAATTTACCTTTTTCTTCTATTTTTAAATAAGGTTTTAACTCTTTTTTTAGATCTTCTTTATATTCAAAAGGGAAGTTCTTAGCACTTTCTTCAACAAAAAAGTCAAAAGGATTTATTGTAATCATATCTGCAATTATTTCAACATCAACAAAAAATTCTTTAGTTTTTTCAGGAAAAACAATTCTTGCTTGATAGTTTCCAAATGGATCCTGTTGCCAATTTAAAAAATGACCATCAGGTTTTATTTTAAGTGAATAAGCCTCAATAGGAGTTCTACTATGAGGTGCTGGTCTTAATCTAATAATATGTGGTGATAAAGATATTGCTCTATCATATTTATAGTGGGTTTTATGGGAAATAACTACTTTTAAAGACATTTAAAATCCTTTTGTTTTTAATTAAAATCATTATACAAGAATAACACGAGTAAATTTATTAAATAGTTGTATATAAGAGATACAGTTTGATAATTAGCATTTATAAGTCACAATTGCTAAATAATTACACTTATAAATAGCCATTATAAATATAATTAGCAAATAGTATTGACAAGTGCTAAAAATAATGTTAAAATTTCACAATCTTGATACAAATAATATCAAGTTTAAAATTTTATTTTAAGGAGTCCCTATGTTATTAACAAAATTTGACCCATTTAAACAAATAAAAGAGATAGAAAGAAATTTATATAGTCAGTCTAAAAGTGAAGGAGTAAGTGCATTTGTTCCTATTGTGAATACAAGAGAAGGAGAATTTGCTTATCACGTGGATGTTGATTTACCAGGTGTTAAAAAAGAAGATATTAAAGTAGATATAAATAAAGGTATTTTAACAATTAATGGAGAAAGAAAATTAAAAGAAGAAGTTAAGGAAGAAGATTATTATAAAGTAGAAACATATTTTGGAAAATTCTCAAGAAGTTTTACTTTGCCAGATAATGCAGATATTGAAAATATTGAAGCAAGTAGTGATAATGGTGTGCTAGAAATAGTAATACCAAAATTAAAAGAAGACCACACTAAAAAAAGTATAACAATAAAATAAGAAGGTATTAACCTTCTTATTTTTCTCATAAATAATATATAATCAAACTATACATAATATCATAATAAGTTGAAGTATAAAGTTATTTCTTGATATAAATCAAGGTTTTAATGGATCTATTTCGATTTAATTTCAAATCTAAAATTATCAGGTAAATATATGAAATTAATCGAAAATTTGTCTTTAAAATATAAGCTTTTACTAATTGCAGTTCCTCCTCTTATGATAGTAATCTTTTATTCAATTCTGTTAATAACCACTTTAATTAATGAAAAATCCAATCTTGAAATTAGTAAAAATAGAATTAAAGAAGCAGAGGTTTTAGCAAAAGCTATACATTTTATGCAAATTGAAAGAGGTCTTAGTGTAGGTTTTGTTGCAACAAGTGGTACAAAAAACAGTGATAAAATACCTGATATTAGAACAAAAGTGAATAATACAATTAATGAAATTAAAGTAGTTTATTCACAAACAAAAGGGGACAATTCTGTATTAAATAATTTAAATGAACTATCTCAAAAAAGAATACAAATCGATGAGTTAAAAATTGTAGCATCAGATGTTGCAGCTTATTATACAAAAGTAATAGGATCAATGCTTGATACAACAACTATAATACCTGCAGATATGGAAGACAAAGATGGTAGAAATGCAATCCAAGCTTATACACATTTGGCTGCTGAAAAAGAGCAATTAGGACAAATAAGAGCAAATTTAAATGGAGCATTTTCAAAAAATAGTTTTGCTGGAAATACATATTTTATATTTGGTGGTTCATTGGGAATATTTAAAGTAAATGAACATAAATTCTTAACTTTAGCTCCAAAAGAATTAAATAGTTTTTACAAAAATAATTTTAAAGGTGAAAATGTAGATAAAACATTTACGATGATAGAAACCGCAAGAGCAAAAGGATTAGAGGGTAATTTTGATGTTGAACCAGCAGTTTGGTTTTCTAGTGTAACTTCATCTATTGATATATTAAGAGAAGTTGAGTTACAGCTTTATAGTTATATTTATACAAAAATAGATAATAAAATATCTGATACAACAACACAAATTTATACGATTCTTTTTGCAATTATTTTTTCTATAATAGCTGAAATAATTATTTCATTTGTAATTATAAAAAATTCAATAGTATCTATTTCAACAATTCAGAATGCGTTATTAGGATTTTTTAAATTTTTAAATAGAGAAAATTTAAAAACAGATTTAATAGATTTAGATTCTAAAGATGAATTTGGTCATATGGCTAGTATAATCAATGAAAATATCTTAAAAACACAAAAAAATATAGAAGAAGACAGAAAAGTAATTGATGAAACAATAGCTGTTCTTGGGGAATTTGAGCAAGGAGATTTGCATCAAAGATTAAATATGAGTGTAAATAACCCATCTTTATTACAACTAAAAGAAGTGTTAAATAAAATGGCAGAGAATCTAGAAAGAAATATAAATAGAGTTTTAGTTGTATTGGAGCAATATAGTAAATATAATTATCTTGATAAAGTTGAGCAAAAAGATTTAAAAGAGCATTTTCTTAAATTATCAATTGGAGTAAATACACTTGGTGATTCAGTTACTCAGATGTTGATAGATAATAAGTCAAATGGATTGACTTTAGGTAAAAGTTCAAATATTTTACTTACAAATGTAAATGAATTAAATCAAAGTTCAAATCAAGCCGCAGCAAGTCTTGAAGAAACAGCTGCCGCTCTTGAAGAGATGACAGGAGCGATTGTAAATAATACACAAAATGTTGTAAGAATGGCAGGATTTGCAAATGAGCTTAGTTCTTCTGCTAATGAAGGATTAAAATTTGCAAAAAATACAAATACTTCAATGGATGAGATAAATGAACAAGTTATAGCAATTAATGATTCAATAAGTGTAATTGATCAAATTGCATTTCAAACAAATATCCTTTCTTTAAATGCAGCAGTAGAAGCTGCAACTGCAGGAGAAGCTGGACGTGGATTTGCAGTGGTTGCAGCAGAGGTGAGAAATCTTGCAAGTAGATCTGCTGAAGCTGCCAAAGAGATAAAACATATTGTAGAAAGAGCAACTTCAAAAGCTAATGAAGGAAAAGCAATAGCAGATAAGATGATAGCTGGATATGATGGTTTAAATGAAAATATATCAAAAACAATAAATCTAATTTCTGATATAGAATCAGCAAGTAAAGAGCAACAAAGTGGAATAGAGCAGATAAATGACGCAGTTAGTAAACTAGATCAACAAACTCAACAAAATGCAATAATAGCTTCTCAAACTCATAATGTAGCAATGATAACAGATAAAATTGCTAAGTTAGTTGTTAAAACAGCCGATGAGAAACAATTTCTTGGTAAAGAGAAAGTTCAAGCACAGTCTATTGGTAATTAGTGAGATAACTTTAAAATAGTTATTTCACTACTTGCACCTAATCTCATAGGTGGTCCCCAAAATCCTGTACCTTTATTTACATAAACTTGTGTATATTCATTGTGAGTATGAAGACCTTTTACATAAGGTTGTTCAAGTTTAACTAAAAAATTAAATGGAAAAATCTGACCGCCATGAGTATGTCCACAAAGTATTAAATCAATTCCTTTTGTAGTTTCAAGTTGAGTGATATATTTTGGTTGATGAGCTAGTAAAATAGTTGGGGAGTTTCTTAAATTTTCCATTGTTTTATTGATATCTGGTTCATAACTTTTGTATTTAAAACCAAATCTATCATAAACTCCACAAAGATTAAAACCTCTGTTTTTTTCTCCAATATAAACATTTTCATTTTCTAAAGTTTTTATTCCCAAAGAGTTTACATAATCAATAATTGGTTTAACCCCATGAAAATATTCATGGTTTCCAACTATAAAATATGTTCCATATTTTGATTTTAAGTTTTTTAATTCATCTAAAGCAGATGCTGCAAATTCAAGTTTAGTATCTACTAAATCTCCTGTTATTACAACTATATCACCATTTAAAATATTTATTTTATTTACTAGGGATTTTATAAAATCTTTATCGATTAATCCACCAATATGAATATCACTTATTTGAATAATAGTATAAGGTTGAGCAAGATTATTTATTTTTACATCTACAATTTCAAGTTCAATATTTCTTGCATTATCAATTGCTTTTACATTTGTAGCAACCACAAAAGAGACAGCTGTAATATCTAAGCCTTTTTTGAAAAATTCTCTTCGATTTTTTGTATAAGGAGTTTTTTTGATTCCAAAAGAGATGATTTCATGTAAAATAGTGATTATAAATGTTAAAAAAATCATCCCAATTGGTAGGGAAAGGAGGAAGTATAGCCAGTTTGGCACAAACGGGAAATATCTAGCCATTGGGTACAAAATAGCACCAAAAAAGTTAATATATAAAATTAGGCTAAGATATTTCTTGGTCTTATAACTGAAATCAAGTTTATTTATAAGACGCTTTTTAATTATCAAAGTTTGGCAAGCAAAAAGTATAATAAAAATCGAAATAAATAATATGAAATTCATGTGTGATTGTAAACCAACTTGGTTAATGAAGTTTAAATGAATTATGTAGATATTATGTAATTTTGAAATTTAGAAGAAAAATTAATTTACTATCTTTTTAATACTCTCAACTAAATTCAAAATCTCTTCTTTTGTTTGAGAAAAATGAATAGAAATTCTAACCCAACCTGGACGATTAGCCATATCAAGTTTTTCAATTCCTAATAAATCATGTCCATAAGGTCCTGCGCATGAACATCCTGCTCTTGTTTGGAATCCATAGTTTGTTGAGATTTTATTACATAAATCATAAGGACTTAAACCTTTTATGTTAAAAGATACGATTCCAATGTTTTGTGCCTCTTGATTTCCATAAATTTCACAATTTGGGATATTTTTTAGTTCTTTTAGAAGTAAATCTTTTAATTCATCTTTTCTATTTTTTATAAAATCAAAACCAATTTCATTTCTTAGTTGATAAGCAAGTGATGCTCTTATAAATTGTAAAATAGGAGGTGTTCCTGCTTCTTCTCTTGCTTCTATATCTTTTTGATAATTTTGAGAAGTTTTATTCACATATTCAACTGTTCCACCACCCGCAAAAGAAGGAGGAATAGTCGTATCAACTAATGATTTTTTGATAATCAATAATCCACAAGAAGCAGGTCCTCCAAGAAGTTTATGGGGAGACATAAACATAGCATCATAAAGTTCACAAGGAATATTCATATAAGGACTACTTGCTGCTGCATCAAAGCAAACTATGGCATTGTAGCTTCTAAGAATTTTAGAAATTTCTTCATAAGGAGTGATAATTCCTGTTACATTTGAAGCTATACAAAATGAGGCAATTATTTCTCTGTGTCTGTTTTTTTCTAAAACTTTTTTTAGATGTTCTAAATCTACCAAACCATTTTTATCTAAATCAATTCTTTGAATTTCACATAAAGCCTCTCTAAATGAAACTTCGTTTGAGTGGTGTTCATATGGTCCTACAATTACAAGTGGAGCATTAGATTTGTCAATAGAAAAACCATATCTTTTTTTAGTGGCAGGAGGAATATATAAACCAAGTAACTCTTGAAAATGTTTAATGGCAGCAGTTGTTCCACAACCACTTGGAAGAATTGCAAATTCATCACTAAGGTTCAAATTCTTTGCTAAATTGCTTCTAGCCATCTCATAATAGTTTGTTGTAGTATCTGCGTTTGAAGCCTCTTTAGAGTGAGTATTTGCATAAGTTTCAAGTACATCATGGATTCTATTTTCTATTTGTCTAAATGCAAGTCCTGAGGCTGTATAGTCAAAATACTCTTTTTTATTTTTTCCAATAGTGTTGTATTTAATGAAATTTAATACATCACTGTGTTCATTGAAAAAAGGTCTAAAGATATTTTTATTCATTTATATTTGCTCATTATTGATTTGTTATAGTTATTAAGATTATAATTTTATATTATTTTAGATAAGAAGTATATTTAAACATGTAAAATTTACATAATTATAGTATGAGGGAAGTGAAATAGATACCTATTTCACTTTTATAAAAGACTATATAGCCTTACAATTCCACTCAGGGTAATTTCTTCTGATGAATTCATTTAATTCAATTTCAGCTTGGCTATAAATTTTTTTATTCTCTTCAAGTTTTGCAAAACCTTCAACAGAAGATATAATCATCCCCGCACCAACTGTTGAGTTATTGTATTTGTCTATGATAATGAAACTTCCTGTATATCTATTTTCATGGTATGGATCAACAGCTATTTCTCTATCTAGTGATATTGTACATTTTGCAATATCATTTAATGCTAACTCAGTTGCATCAACTTCATCAAAAGTATTGATATTTTTCTTAAATTCAATAGAATTAAATGCACCATTGATTACAGATGTTGCTCTTTTAATCACATAGTTTTGATTTAATTTCATAGGAGTTTCATCCATCCAAACTACCATACAAGATAGGTGATTTGATACTTTTGGAATATCTCCTGTTTTTACTATCATATCACCTCTTGAAATGTCAATCTCATCTTCAAGAGTAATAGTTGTAGCCATTGGAGCAAATGCTTTTTCAATAGTCTCTACAACTTCATCTTTTCCTATAGGTCTTAAATCTTTAATATCATTTGATACTATTGATTTAACACGGCTTGTTTTTCTTGAAGGTAAAACAGTGATTTCATCACCAACTTTTATCTCTCCACTTGCGATTGTTCCAGAGAATCCTCTAAAGTTTAGATGAGGACGTACTACATACTGAACAGGAAGTCTAAATGATGAAGACTCTTGTTTATGTATAGGAATAACATCTAATAATG
>CAZDFZ010000018.1:0-1031 GCA_964504855.1 uncultured Aliarcobacter sp. | reverse complement strand
CCATCAAGTGCTGAAATAGGTATAAACTCTATATTTAAATCAGTATGATGAGGTAAAAATGAAATAATATCATTGTAATCTCTTTTGATTTTCTCAAATACTTCTTGGCTAAAATCAACTAAGTCCATTTTATTGATAGCTACAATTAGGTTTTTGATACCTAAAAGTGAGGCAATATATGAGTGTCTTTTAGTTTGAGTTAAAATCCCTTGTCTTGCATCAATTAAGATAATCGCAACATCAGCAGTTGATGCTCCTGTTGCCATATTTCTTGTATATTGCTCATGACCTGGAGTATCTGCTATGATAAACTTTCTTTTTTCTGTTGAGAAAAATCTATAAGCAACATCAATAGTAATACCTTGTTCTCGCTCACTTGCAAGACCATCAACTAAAAGTGCTAAATCGATTTTATCACCAGTTGTTCCAACTTTTTTACTATCTTTTTCAATAGCTGCTAATTGATCTTCAAAAATCATTTTTGAATCGTATAAAAGTCTTCCAATTAGAGTTGATTTTCCATCATCCACTGACCCACAAGTAATAAATCTTAAAATTTCTTTGTTTTCGTGCTCTTTTAAATATTGTTCAATATTTTGCGAAATTAAATCTGACTGATGTGCCATCTTAAAAATACCCCTCTTGTTTCTTTTTCTCCATTGATGCATCACCATCAGAGTCTATTAGTCTTCCTTGTCTCTCACTTGTTGTACAAATAAGCATCTCTTGAATAATCTCAGGTAATGTTGTAGCAGTTGAATTTACCGCTCCTGTTAATGGATAACATCCTAAAGTTCTAAATCTTACCATCTCTTTTTTAGCTGTTGCTCTTAATTCTTCAGGCATTCTGTCATCATCAACCATGATTTTAGCACCCATATAATCAACTACTTCTCTTTCTTTTGAGAAGTATAAAGAAGGAATTGGAATTTGTTCTAAATAGATATATTGCCAAATATCAAGTTCTGTCCAGTTCGATAATGGGAATACTCTAATAGATTCACCTTTAGTGTGTCTTCCATTGTAGATAT
>CAZDFZ010000017.1:0-14739 GCA_964504855.1 uncultured Aliarcobacter sp. | reverse complement strand
TATTTGGCACATTAGAAACTTTAAAATCACAAGTTAGTGGTTCTAAATTTGAAAAAGCATTTTTATATATTGAAAAATTACAAGATAAAAATTCAAATGAATATAAAAGTATTTCAAATACAAAAGTTGATGAATGTAACAAAATAGTATTAGATGAAAACTGTTTTGTTTTAGAACAATCTTATATTACAAAAAATAAAGAAAATTGCCTATTTGAGTCACACAAAAAATACATAGATATTCAGTATATGTTTGAAGGTGATGAGATTATGGAGGTTGAAAATGTAAATAATCTTGAACTATCATCTATTTATGATGAAAAATTAGATTATGCAAAACATTTTCAATCTACTACTAGTTCAAGTTTAAAAATCAAAGAGACTGAAATGGCAATTTTTTATCCAAATGATGCACATATGCCTTGCATTAAAATAGATGAAAATAAAAAAATCATAAAAGCTGTTTTCAAAATTTTAGTATAAGTCTAAAAATATGACTTATATTTTTGATTCGTTAATTCCTATCTTTTCCCTTATTTTGATTGGATACTTTTTCAAAAAGATTAGTTTTCCTTCAAATGACTTTTGGTCTCAAGCAGATAAATTAACTTATTATATATTAATGCCTGCACTTTTAATTTTTGAACTTTCAAATGCAAAAATAGATTTAAAAGATAGTTTTGGATTTATTGCTTCAACATTTTTAGCTATAGTTTTAACCATTTTTATTTTAATAATATCAAATCGAGTTAAAACAATAAATTCATCTTCTTTTACTTCTGTAGTACAAGGTGGAATAAGATTTAATACTTACTTATTTTTAGCACTTACTAGTTCTATTTTTGGGAAAGATGGATTAGTTTTATCTGCTATTTTATTAGCTTTTACTATTCCATTTTTAAATATATTATGTATTTCTATTTTTGCTGTTTATATGAAAGATGAAAAATTAAATTTTTTCTATTTGATCAAATCTATCATTGCAAATCCATTAATTATTGCTTGTCTAATAGGAGGTGGTATTAATTTCTTTGGTATATCATTACCTATAGCTTTAAATAACACTTTAGCAATTTTAAGTAAAGGAGCTTTAGTTTTAGGTCTTTTATCAATTGGATTTGCACTTATTTTAAAAGATATTAACTCTTTTAAATATGAACTTTTTTTATCTAGTTTTGCTAAATTTATAATACTACCAACATTTATTTTTATATTTGGAAATTATTTTGAATTAAAAAATGAAATGATCTCTATTTTAGTTTTATTTGCTGTTTTACCAACAGCACCTAGTGCATTTATTCTTGCTAGACAATTAGGTGGAAATGTTAGTTTAATGTCAAGTATTATAACTATACAGACTCTTTTAAGTATAATATTTATAATACTCTTTTTGAAATTCTTTTTTTAGATAAATACTTTAACCATCACATGAATTGATAGTGCAGAAAGTAATATTTTTAAAAATAATAAAAATTTCTTTCCTTCAATTACATCTCTTAATTGAGTTCCTGCCCAACTACCTGCAACTGCCCCTATAATCATAGCAACTATAATTCCTATATAATCAAAAAATACAAATCCAAAATACATAAAAACAAAAACTTTTAATATATGCGAAATACTCATAAGTGCAGCACCTGTAGCCACAACCTTATTTTTATCTCCATAATCTTTTAATAAAAGTGTCATCGTAAGTGGTCCTGTAGCTCCTACAACAACAGAAAGACCTGTTTGAAAGAAACCAGCTAAAAAATAACTCTCATATCTTTTTATTTTTTCATTAAATTTTTCAGACCATAATGATAATAAGATATAAGTTCCAATGAATAATGGTACGTAATTAAGAGAGATAAAATTTAAAATTCCTGCAAATATTCCAATTCCTATAAAAGAACCCAGTAAAAATTTAGGAATTACTTCAAATTGAACATCTTTGTATCCAAATACTGCTCTGCTAAAATTGCTTGACATTTGAGTAAGTCCATGAACAGGAATCAAAGCATTTACTGGTATAAACGATGGCATTATGGTAATAAGCATCATTCCTCCACCTATTCCAACAACTCCAGCTACTGTTGAAGTTAAAAAACTGATAATTCCTAAAATTAATTCATTCACAAAATCATCCTTAAAAAATATTTGTAAGATACCTAATTAAGGCTTATTGGGTTATAATCCAACCTAAAAAAAGGAAGAATAAATGAAAACATTACTTATCGTTACTATATTTTTAACAAATATTTTCTCTGCAGAATACACATATTCAAATAAAAATTCTACAAAAATTGATATGCATGGAGGAAAAACTGATACTTTAGTACCATCAACAGATTTTAAAAATCTTGACGTTAAGCAACCTCTTTCTCCACTTGCACCTAAAACATTAATTGAAGATGAAAAGAAAAAAGATGAAAAAAAGGAAATTAAAAAATAATGGCAAGATATAAATTTGTATCATGGAATGTAAATGGTGTAAGAGCTGTTGATAAAAAAGAAGCTTTAAAATGGGTAGATGATCATAATATTCATCTTCTTGGGCTTCAAGAAACAAAATCTATGAAAGAGCAAATCCCAAAAACAATTTTTAATAAACAGTATAAAACTATGACTGCAAGTGCATCTGCAATTAAAGGAAGAAGTGGAACTGCTTTGTTTACTGATATTGAAACTACTTTTGAGTGCAACTGCCCTAGTGTTGATATTTTAAATGAAGGAAGAATAAATGAAGTTCATTTTACTT
Source organism: uncultured Aliarcobacter sp. (assembly GCA_964504855.1). Classification (GTDB taxonomy): domain Bacteria; phylum Campylobacterota; class Campylobacteria; order Campylobacterales; family Arcobacteraceae; genus Aliarcobacter. The sequence continues at coordinate 12,000 of CAZDFZ010000017.1, read as the reverse complement.
TAGGGAATAAAAATATTGCATTTTTTAATGTATATTTTCCAAATGGTCAAAGTAAAGAAGAAAGGCTTATTTATAAAATGGAATTTTATGATAGATTTTTAGAACATTGTGAAAATCTAAGAAAAGAAGGTAAATCAATCATAGTTTGTGGAGATGTAAATACAGCTCACAAAGAAATCGACCTTGCAAGACCTAAAGCAAATGAACAAACTTCTGGATTTTTGCCAATGGAGCGAGATTGGATAAGTAAGTTTTTATCTCATGGGTATATTGATACTTTAAGACATGTTGTAGGAGATAAAACTGAATTATATAGCTGGTGGAGCTATAGAGCAAATGCAAGAGAAAATAATGTTGGCTGGAGAATAGACTATTTTTATGTGAGTGAAGATTTGAAAGATTTTGTAAAAAATGCTTATATTATGACAGATATTTATGGAAGTGACCACTGTCCTATTGCTTTAGAGATGGAATTTTAGACTCTGTTTAAAAAAAGGATTTATATTATTTTAAATATAAACCCTTTTGCCCTTTAAAAGACTATTTTTAATCTAAAATTTCAAATAATCCAAGATAATTTGCTTATGATCAAAAACTAATTTATCTAAAGGTATTTCATCTTTTTTGTATATAAATACTTCTTTTGCATCATCTTGTGCTATAGGTATTCCATAAGCTTTGCAAATATATACAATAGATGCTGTGTGAAATCTTTCATCTCTTGATGGATCTGAATAGACTCCAAGAAGAGATTTAATAGTTATATCAAGTGAAGTTTCTTCTTTCATTTCTCTTATTACTGCTTTTTCAACTGTTTCACCAATATCAACAAACCCACCTGGAATTGCTATTCCAAGAGGTTTGTTTAATCGTTCAATCAAAACAATACCTTTAAAGCTTTCATTTTCATCGTATAATTCAATGATACCATCTACTGCAAGATATGGTGTTTTTATCATCATTTTCCTTTTTATATTTTTTAAAAGCTTTCCCATTCATCATCAGATGATTTACTTTCTACAACTTTTGAAGGAGTATTATGTACAACTTTTTTTTCTATCTTTTTAGTTGTTATATCAACGTGTTTAGCTTTTAAATCTGTTTCAAAATGCTCAATATCATCAGCTTTTACACTATCTTTACCAATAAAATTTTTCTCATTAGCTTTTAATACTACCATATTTGCTATATTTTGTGTAGATAATGCTATATCATTTGTTTGTCTTGCTACATTTGCATTTTGTTGAGTTTGCATATCAAGTTGAGTTACAGCACTATTTATTTGCTCTATTCCTGATAATTGTTCTTTTGAAGTAAGTTCTATATGATTTATAATTTCAAGAGTTTTAGATACATTTTCATTTAGTCCATTATATCCTTCAATCATTTCATCAGCGATTTTCTTACCTTCATTTGCTTTTTTTGTTGCATTTTCAACTAAATTTTTTATCTCACGTGCAGCATCAGCACTTCTATTTGCTAAGTTTCTAACTTCTTGTGCAACAACAGCAAAACCTTTTCCAGCTTCTCCTGCAGTTGCTGCTTCAACTGCTGCATTTAATGATAAAATATTTGTTTGAAATGCTATTTGATCAATAACTGTAATCGCTTCATTTATAGCATTTACTTGATTATCTATCTCATCCATTGCTAAAGTAGTTTGATTTGCTAATTTTAAACCAGTATTTGCAGATTTTGATAACTCATTTGCAAAATTAGACATCTGTACAATACTTCCAGTGTTATTTGAAATATTTCCTGTAATTTGTTGTAATGATGCTGCTGTTTCTTCTAAAGAAACAGCTGTCTCTTTTGAAGCATCGTTTAATTTATTTACATTTTGAAGTAAAATATTTGCACTTGCTTGAAGAGTAAGTCCATTTTTCTTATCTTCTACTAACATACTATTTATCATTTTTGATAAGGCATCAAGACCAATAGCTGTTTTTCCTTTTGTTGCATCCATTTTATGTGTAAAATCAAACTTTTGATAAGCTTCAAGAGCTTTTTGAAGTTTATTTATATCATCACAAATATTTCCAGATAAAATTTCCAACATTTGATTGAATATTTTTTTTAACTCTTCTAAAGATTGATTTTGTGTACTAGAAGTAACACTTTTATTTAAATATCCATTTTGAACAGAGGAAACTACACTTTTAACCTCTTCAATCAAAGCGTTATCCAATAAAATTAATTTTTCTGTGTTTTTAATATTTTCATTTATTACATTTGCCATTTGACCAAATTCATCTTTAGATTCAAGATGAATCAATTCAGCAGAATTTTTTTGTTTATTTAAAAATGAAAAGAAAGATAATAATCCATCTTTCACACTATCCAATGAATTTGTGATATTTTTTGTTAATGAAATTGCTATAAAAATTGCTATTATTAAAATAAGTATACTAATTGATAACGTTATAGAAAAAATAGTATTATGAGTAAAGTCAAACTCTTCATCACTTTTTTTCATCTCATTTTCTATTGAATCTCTAATTTTCGATAAAACTTCTTTTGATGAATTTCTTTTTTCATCTATTTGATCATCTATATTTTGTATATCTTTATTTATATTTGGATTTGTATTTTGAAGTTTTGAAATTAAATCATTTTCAATGATACTTGTATATTTTAAAACATGAGTTTCATACTCTTTTACCCATTTTTTTTCTTCTTCTGTATCAACTATTTTTTGTAAAACTTTTATATCATCAAAAATCTCCTTTTTCATTTTATCAAAATCTTCTTTTGATTCTTGAGTATATCCATTGATTACCATATCAGCTGAAATTGCATATAAATCACTTAAATTGCCAACCATTTCAGTAACTTTTACAGCTTCATCTCCCCTACTTGCACTTTCATGTTGTAAAGATCCTAATGTATTTACTTTTGTTATTTGAAATAATGAATAAATTAAAAAAAGTAAAACTAATACACCAAAACCACTAAATAATTTTTGTTTTATGCTCATATCTTTATACATAATCCATCCTATTCTTTATTTTATACTACAAGATTGTACTTAAATAAAAACTATTTTTCTATTAATTTAAAAGGAATGTTAAAATTATTTTTTTATTAGATTTTTGAATATATAAGTTTTTGTAAGATATTTTGCAAACTTTCTTTTTCTTCTTCATTTAAAACTTCAAAAATTGATTCTTTTGCTTTTATAAGTTTTTCAATACAATCTTTAATTAAAGTTTCCCCTTGATTTGTAAGACAAATAAGTGTTTTTCTTTTATCATTTAAAGATGGCTCTCTTTTTATGAGATTTCTCTCTTCAAGTTTATTTAAAACTTTTGTCATTCCACCTGAAGAAAAGAGCATTGCATCGTAAAGTTCTGTAGGAGATAAAGCATTACCATTAAAATGAAGCGATGCTAGAACATCAATATGCGAGTGTAATAAATCATAATTAGTTTTTATAAAATCTTCTGATTCACTGTACATATCTTTATATATAAGATTTATAGGTAAAGTTAAAGCAAAAATTTTGAATTTCTCTTTTTTAGCAGTGGTATTATAAAATTTGTCTATATATTTTTTATTCATAGTGGGATTTTATCAAATATTTAATTAAATATATCTTTCTAGCAAGATATATTTAAGTAATAATTTGTTATCTTTCTAGCAAGATAATTTAAGGAGTAAATTTGAAAAAAGTATATTTTATGTTTTTAGCACCTCTTTTCTTATATAGTCAAAATTTAGAAGAATTAGTTAATTTATCAATTAATAATAAAATGGTTAATGCTTCTCAACAAAGTTTAGATTCAGTAAAAGATGCATATGAAGGTGTAAAAAGTGGTTATTTACCAAAAGTTGATGTTGGTAGCAAATATGCAATCACAAATGAAGAAACAGCAAATAATGCAAAAAAATCAACAACTGCCTATGGAAGTATAAGTTATACACTATATGATGGTGGAAAAAAATATGATGTTTATGATGCTTACGAATCTACTATAAAAAGTGGTTCAGAGTCTTTGGAATCTTTAAAAAATAATATCTCATTAAATGTAATAACTTATTATTTTAATTATCAATCATTGATTTCTAAAAAAGATGCAAAACTAAAAGAAATTGAGCAATTAGAGACTCAATTAAAAAGATTAAATAGATTTTTAGATGTGGGAACTACAACAGAGGATGAAGTTCAAAAAATAATTTCTAGTGTAGAAAATTCTAAAGTAGCACTTCAAGAAATAGAACTTGAAATAGAAACTATCTTACATAATTTGGAATATGTATCAGGAGAAAATGTATCTATTACAACTGGTTCAAATATAAAAGATTTAGATGGTAGCGTAAATGGTGATTTAAGATTTGATATAAAATCACTTGAATATGATTTACAAACTAAAAAAAGTAATGCAAATGCAGAAAAAAGTGGCTATTTACCAACAATTACTTTAAATAATACATATACAACTTATGATATGAATTATGATAATAATACTTATAGATATCCATACGATAGTCAAAATGTAGCATCTGCAAATCTTTCTTGGAATATTTTCTCTTTTGGTGAGACAAAATATAAACATGAATCAAAATTCAAAGAATATTTAAGTTCTAAATCAAAATTAGAGTATGAAAAAAACAAAGCAAATGTTGATTTAAAACTAGCATTAAAAGCTTATGAAATAGGAAAATCAAAAATCAAATCTGCACAAGCAAACTTAAAAGCAGCAAGTAGTGCTTATGATGTAATCAAATCAAAATTTGAAAATGGTTTAGTTGATAATGTTGCATATTTACAAAGTCTTAGTGAAAAATACAACGCAATTAGTCAATTAAATACATCTATAAATGACTTAGAAATCAAAAAAGCAAATATTATTTACCAAAGTGGTAAGAAATTACAGGAGTACATAAAATGAGAAAATCATTAGTTGCAATATCATTTATTTTTTTAGGATTTAATACCCTAATAGCAGCTGATGCACCAGCATCTGCACCACAAGAAAAACCAGCAATCCCAGTGCAAGCATTTACAGTTGTAAATAAAACTCAAACTACAAATAAAATTTATCCAACTATTTTAAAATCTTTTGAAGAAGTAAATGTAATGGCAAGGGTAAAAGGTGTTTTAATTGAAAAACATTTTAATGAGGGAGATTTTGTAAAAAAAGGAACTTTACTTTACAAAATAGAACCAGACAGTTATCTTGCAAATTTAAACATGGCAAAAGCTGAATTTACAAAAGCTCAGAAAAATTATGAAAGAGCAAAATCACTTATTGCTTCAAAATCAATAAGTTCTCAAGCTTATGATGATTATACATATCAATATGAAAATGCAAAAGCTGCACTTCAACAAGCACAAATTCAATATGACTATACAAAAGTTTACGCACCAATTGATGGAATTGTTGGTATGAAAAAAAGTGATATCGGAGATTTAGTTGGAACTGATAGTTCAAATTCTTTACTTGTAACTATTACAAATACAAATCCTGTTTATGCAGAATTTTCTCTATCAAAAGAAGATGTTACAACATATTTATCACAAGTAAAAAATAAAACAGCAAAAATAAATCTTTTAATAAATAATAAAACCTATGAAAATGGTATTGTTGATTTTATCTCACCAAAAATTGATCCAAATACAGATACCCTACTTTTAAGAGCAAAATTTGAAAATAAAAGTAATGACATTTTAGTTGGAGATTTTGCTAAAGTTGAGTTAGCAAGTCTTGATTTAGGAAATGTACAAGTAATCCCTGAAAATGCTATTTTAAAAACATCACAAGGTAATTTTGTATATGTAATTGATAACTTAGTTGCAAAATTAAAACCTGTTGAAACTGGAATTTTAGTTAAAAATGGAATTGTTATAAAGAGTGGTTTAAATGAAAATGATCAAGTTATAACTTCAAATATTATGAAATTAAAACCAGATACAAAAGTACAAATTGTACCTAAAGAGAAATAATCATGATCTCATCATTTTTTATTAAAAAACCTGTATTTTCTGCGGTAATCTCAATCATCATTGTACTTGGTGGACTTGCAGCTATGTTGAATTTACCAGTAGAACAATATCCAAGGGTAATTCCACCACAGATAATTGTAAGTACAAATTATCCAGGGGCTAGTGCTGAAACATTGGCTAAAACCGTTGCTGCTCCAATTGAAGAGCAAATAAATGGTGCAAAAAATATGCTTTATATGAACTCTGTTTCAGAAGATAGTGGAGAAGTTGCAATAAATGTATTTTTCCAAGTTGGAACAAAAGCTGATGATGCAAAAATAGATGTAAATAATAGAGTTCAAGCAGCCTTATCAAAACTTCCTGAGCAAGTTCAAAGACAAGGTTTAACTGTAAGAGAGAGATCTCCTAGTGTTCTTCAATATATCATGCTTTACTCTCCATCAAATATGTATGATACAACTTACCTTTCAAACTATGCTTTAATGAATATTGTTGATGATTTAAAAAGGGTTAAAGGTGTTGGTGATGCTGCTATTTTTGGACAAAAAGATTATGCTATAAAAGTTTGGATTGATCCTTCAAAACTTTCTAAATATTCATTAACAACAACTGATTTAATGAATGTAATTAAAGAGCAAAATAATCAATACTCAGCTGGGAAAATAGCAGCTGAGCCTATTAAAGATAAACAAATGTTTACATATACTATTCAAACACCTCAAAGACTTAGTTCCCCTGAAGAGTTTGGACAAATTGTAATCAAAGCAAATGAAGATGGTAGTTCTTTAAAACTAAAAGATGTTGCTACAATTGAACTTGGAAGTTCAACATATGATATGTTTACAAAATTAAACAATGCTCCAGCAGTTGCAATTGGGATTTTCTTACAAAGTGGTGCAAATGCTCTTGAAACTGCTCAAGCTGTAAAAAAAGCATTGGCTGAATCTAAGAAAAATTTCCCAGCTGAAATAGAGTATAAAATACCTTATGATAGTACAGATTTTGTTGATATCTCTATAAAAGAAGTTGTGAAAACTTTCATTGAAGCTATTATTTTAGTTATTCTAATTATCTATTTATTCTTACAAAATGTAAGGGCTACTTTGATTCCAGTTTTAGCTGTTCCTGTTTCTATCATTGGAGCATTTGCGGGAATGTATGCCTTTGGATTTAGTATAAATTTACTTACATTATTTGGTTTAGTTCTTGCCATTGGTATCGTTGTTGATGATGCCATCATTGTTATTGAAAATGTTGAAAGGCATATGAGTGAGGGAATGCCAGCTAAAGAAGCTGCATTTACTGCTATGAAAGAAGTTTCAAGTGCAATTGTAGCTATTGTTTTAGTTTTATCATCAGTGTTTATTCCAGTTGCATTTATGGGTGGATTAACAGGGGAAATGTATAGACAATTTGCAGTTACAATTGTAATTTCTATTGTAATTTCTGGATTTGTAGCTTTAACACTTACTCCATCACTTTGTGCAACTATTTTGAAAAATGACCACAAAAAACCAGGTGGTTTCTTCAAATTATTTAACAACTTTTTTGATAAAGCAACTAGGGGTTATTCTTATTTAGTTAAAAAGACTATTAGATACTCAATTATCTCTATTTTACTATTTGGTGGATTGATTTTTATCTCTTATGATATGTTCAAATCTATGAAAACAGGACTTGTACCAAATGAAGATCAAGGAACAATTTTTATATTTAGTTTTCTTCCATCAGGTGCATCTGCTTCAAGAACTGATGAGTTTACAAATGAGTTAAACAATATCATAAATAAAGACCCAAATATAAAAGATTTAATTACATTAGCTGGATATGACCTAACAACTTCATCACAAAGAACACATGCAGCTGCAACGGTTGTAAAATTAAAACCTTGGGATGATAGACCAAATCCAGATCAATATGCAGATGCAATTTTAAAAAGATTAAGTAGTCAAGTTATGAGAACATCTGAAGGTTTCTCAATGGGTGTTTTACCACCTCCTATTATGGGAATGAGTGTTACGGGTGGATTTGATATGTATATTCAAGACCGAACTGGTGGAACTATAAAAGATCTTGATAATATTGCAAAACAAATCATTCAAAAAGCATCTCAAAGAAAAGAGTTGATGGCGGTAAGAACATCATTAAATACTGCTATTCCTCAATACAAACTTGATGTTGATGTACAAAAAGCAAAAGCAAAAGGTGTAAACGTAGCTGATATTTATAATACTGTAAATGCAACTTTTGGAAGTTATTATGTAAATGATTTCTCTTTATATGGAAGAACATATAAAGTAAATTTACAAGCAGATAGTGAATATAGAAAGAGCACTGATGATTTAAAATCAATATTTGTAAAAAGCTCTAAAGGAGAACTTTTACCAATAAGCTCATTTGCAAAAATGGAAAAAATTGCAGGTGCAGACTTAATTGAAAGATTTAATCTATTCCAAGCAGCAAAAATATCAGGACAAGCGGCACCTGGATTTGGTTCAGGAGATGCTTTAAAAGCTATAGAAGAAGTTGCAAATGAAGTTTTACCAGCTGGATATACTATAAGCTGGACTGGAACTGCATATCAAGAAAAACAAATCTCAAATAGTAGTTCACAAGCCTTTATTTTTGGACTTGTTTTACTATTTTTGATTTTGGCTGCTCAATATGGAAAATGGATGTTACCAGTTTCTGTAATTTTAGCTGTTCCATTTGCTATATTTGGAGCAATAACTGCTACACAATTAAGAGGATTGGAAAATGATATTTATTTCCAAATAGGTCTTTTAGTTCTTGCAGGACTTGCAGCTAAAAATGCAATTCTAATTGTAGAATTTGCCCTACAAAAACAAAAAGAGGGATTCTCTATCATGGATGCTGCACTTGAAGCTGCTAAGATAAGATTAAGACCTATTATCATGACTTCACTAGCATTTACACTAGGAACTATTCCACTTGTATTTAGTAGTGGAGCTGGAGCTGCTAGTAGACACTCTATTGGTACAGGAGTTGTGGGAGGAATGTTATCTGCAACATTTATTGCAATTATTTTTATACCACTATTTTATATCATAGTTACTAAAATAAGTAGCTTTAGAGATAAAAAAGAAACTTTAAAAGAAGAGATTTAAATCTCTTCTTTTTGTGGTAGTGCTATTATATATCTTAATCCGTATTCACTATTATTTATTTTTAAATCACCTTGAAAACTATTTTTTATTACAAGTTTTACCATATAAAGACCTGTTCCAGTTCCATTTGATTTTGTTGTAAAATAAGGGTCAAAAATCTTTTCTAAACTCTCTTCTTTAACGCCACCAGCATTATCTTCCATTATCAAAATTGTATAATCTTGCTTTGATAAAACTTTTATATCAATTTGTCTATTTTCAATTTTTCTCTCTTTAAAAGCATCAATTGAATTATTTAATATATTTAATATAACTTGTTCAAGTTCAGTTTCAACTCCAAATACTTTTTCATCACCAACTAATAAATCAAGTTTTACTTCATTCACTTTAAATTGATTTCCCATAAGTGTAAGTGATTTATTAATTGCCTCTTTTATTTCGAAAACTCTTTTTACTTTTGTTGGATTAAAGAAATCTCTAAATCCATCTATTGTTTCACTTAAGAATTTAATTTGTTCTTTTGTATTTTTTGAAAAATCTACAATAAATTTATCATCAATTTCATCAAATTGATAAGAACTTTCCACATCATTACAATATAAAGATAAAATGTTTAGAGGTTGTTTTAATTGATGAGCAATTACACCTATCATTTCCCCCATTGTTGCCATTTTAGATTGATGAATTAGAACTCTATCTTTTGCTGCTATTTGTTCTTCATCTGATTTTCTTTTTTCAAAAATATCAATATATACTTTTAACTTAGAATTTAATAGCACATCATGTATTGGTTTAGTTATATATTCAATAGCACCTAAATTATAACCTTTTGTCTTATACTCATCTTTATCATAAATACCTGTGATAAAAATTACAGGTATATCTTTTGTTTTATCAATATTTTTCAAATACTCAACAAACTCAAATCCATCAATTTCTGGCATTTGGACATCTGTTAAAATTAAATCAATATTTTCTTTCATTAAAATTTCTATACCTTCTTGGGCACTCAAAGCTGAAAGGATATTAACATCAAAACTATCTTCAATCATCATTTTCAAAGAATAAATATTTTCTGCAACATCATCCACTAATAAAATATTAAATTTTTCCATTTTATCTTCCTATATGATTTACAATTTTGTTAAATAACTCATTTTTTACAAGCTCTTTTTCTAAATAATCATTATTATCTATATCTACATTAGATGTAATTATTATTTTTTTTAATCTTTTATCTTCACAATATTCAATAAAATCTAAAATATCTAAATCAAAATTATTATCAAAAACAACCACTAAATCATATTTTTGTTTTAATTCAATATAAGCTTCTTGAAAAGATTTACAATATGTCAAAATAAAATTCTCTTTTTTCAATGCAACAGCAATAGGAAAAAATGAAATATAGTCATTATTTAATATTAATATGTTTTTTTCTTTTATATTTTTTTCTTCTTTTATATTTATATCTTCTATATCAAATAAAACTATATCTTCAATCACAACATCTTCATCTTTTGAAGAAATAGAAACCTTGTCATCTGAAATATTTTTGATATTTGTTTTTTTAGGTAATACTAATTCAAAAATACTACCTTTACCTAAATCACTAAAAGCTTTAATATCTCCACCTAGTAAAAGTGCTAACTCTTTTGATATAGCTAATCCAAGTCCTGTTCCACCATATTTTCTTGTTGTACTTCCATCTGCTTGTTTAAATCGTTCAAATATATGACCTAATTTTTCTTTTGCAATTCCAATACCTTCATCAATTACTTTTATACTAATATCATTGGCATTTTCTTCTAAAATTATATTTATAGATCCAACTTCAGTAAATTTAATTGCATTACTTATTAGATTTTTTATAATTTGTTTTATTCTATGAGCATCACTTAATAAAAAGAATTCATTACTTTCAGACTTATAATTAATTTGTAGTCCCTTTTCATTTGATAATGGTTGCATATCAAAAACCAAATCTTTTATTAATTCTGATATATTTATTTTTGATAAATGTAAAGATATTTCTCCTGCTTCAATTTTTGAAATATCTAATATATCATTAATAAGTAAAAGTAAATCATTTCCACAACTGTTTATAATTCTCATATTTTTTATTTGTTCTTCATCTAATTTTTGATTTTTATTCTTCCCCATAATTGATGATATAACAATTATAGAATTTAATGGAGTTTTTAATTCATGAGACATGTTAGCTAAAAAATGATTTTTATATTTATCAGATTCAATTAACTTTTTTTGTTGTTCTTTTAATTCATTAGCTAAATGATTTAGCATTTTATTTTTGCTTTTTATTTTTTGAACATTTAAGCATGCATCTATACTAATATTTAATTTTACAATCAAATCTTGAAACATTGAAATTATAAATTCAAAATTTATATCATTTTTTTCAAAAAAGATAAAAAAAACACCTTTTTCTAAAGGTAAAATTAAAATCCTTTTTTCATTAGAATCAAATGTTCTTACACACGATAAATCTCTTATTTGTTCATATAAAATTTTTTCATCAAATTTATAATTTTCATCATAGGTTAAATATTTATATAATTTATTATTGTCGTCCATAAGATAAAACGAACCATTAAAAGCATTTGTTTCTTCAACAAATGTACTTAAAACCTCTTTTATCATATTGTGTAAATCTAAACTATTACCTATTGAGCTATGACACTTATATGTCAAAGCCAAATGCTCCATAAACATACTCTCACCTTTGAGTGAATAAAATAATTTTTTAATAAGAAAAATAATACCATAAATAAAACTCTTAGTAAAGTAAAATGAAAAATAAAAAGAATTATCTACTTTTAGCTAACTTTAATTATTAAAAGTATATAATTCCGTCCACTTAAATTAATGGGGTATCGCCAAGCGGTAAGGCAACGGTTTTTGGTA